>JAFYOL010000020.1 GCA_017560205.1 Erysipelotrichaceae bacterium
CCCTATCTGTTGTGGGCGTAGGAAATTTGAGGAGATCTGTCCTTAGTACGAGAGGACCGGGATGGACCTTCCGCTGGTGCACCAGTTGTTCCGCCAGGAGCATAGCTGGGTAGCCAAGAAGGGAACGGATAAACGCTGAAGGCATCTAAGCGTGAAACCAACTCCAAGATGAGATTTCCCATTCCAAGTGAAGTAAGACCCCTTGAAGACGACGAGGTAGATAGGTCAGAGATGGAAGCGTAGTGATACGTGGAGTTGACTGATACTAATAGGTCGAGGATTTAATCACTTGAAACGCTAGACAGAAAGATTTGAAATGTGGAAGTTGATTGTGACTGTTATTTGGTTTTGAGGGAGCGACCTCAAAGAGATCTGGTGGCGATAGCGAGATGGACACACCTGTACCCATCCCGAACACAGAAGTTAAGCATCTCAGCGGCGACAATAGCATGGCGTGCTCATGTGAAGATAGCACGCTGCCAGGTTACTTAGGAACTCATTTGAGTTCCTTTTTTTTTCATTGTATGTTATAATACGTTGGCTAAAATGGAGGATACCGTATGAAAGAAGTACGTTTGATCTCTTCGCTTGATGAAACTAGAGCGTTAGGTATAAAAATTGGAGAAAATGTAGAAGAAGGAACTGTAATTACTCTGACTGGTGATCTTGGTGCAGGAAAAACCACCTTAACTCAAAGTATTGCCAGAGGAATGGGGATTAAGAAAACAGTAAGCAGTCCTACATTTACTATCTGTAAGATTTATCAGGGACGTCTTCCGCTCTATCATTTTGATGCATATCGTTTGGAAGGATCTGAAGAAGATCTTGGATTTGAAGAAATGATTGAAGGAGATGGACTTGCGGTTATTGAATGGCCACAGTACATTGATTATATGATTCCAGAAGATGTTTTGGAGATTTCAATCCATCTTACTGGGGAACAGAGCCGTGAAATGCATTTTCATGCACATGGTACTAAAAGCATTCAGCTTTTGAAGGAGATTTTATGATTCGTTTATGTATGGACACCAGTCATAAGAAACTGGTACTTGCACTGATTCAGGATGAAACTATTTTGAGTTATGTCGAAGAAGACTGTTTCAAGAAGCAGTCAGAAATTATTAATCAGAAACTGGATGAAATGTTAAGAGAACATCAGATTAAACCATTAGATATTGATGAAATCTGTGTGACTAAAGGACCAGGTTCTTATACAGGAGTACGTATTGCGATGACTATTGCGAAAGTCATGGGTGCAATGGGCAATATTCCTGTCTATACACTCAGCTCCCTTCAACTGGCATCTGGTTGTATGGAAAATACATTGGTGCTGATGGATGCTCGATCCAAACGTGCATATTATGGACTTGTGGATAAAGGAACTGTTGTTGAACAGGGTGTTGATTTGATTGAAGTTATTGAATCCAAGAATTTCTCACCTGCATATTATGCAGGTGATGCATCACTGATTAACAAAGAAGCAACACCTGTTTCTTTAGCTGAATCATTTATTAAATTGAGAACTCATTGGGAGCTGGTTGAAAATATTCATTCACTTGCCCCTGAATATCTGAAAAGCAATGATGATTATCTGGTGAAAAAATGATTTTACGAGAAATGACTTATGATGATCTGAGTACTATTGCAACTTTGGAAGCAGAACTTTTCAAAGAACCATGGTCTCAGTCTGATTTCCAGCGAGAACTGGATGAAAATGAATTTGCGAATTATTATATTGCTGAAATTGATGGTGAAGTAGCAGGATATTTTGGTTTGTGGCTTTTGTTTGATCAGGCACAGATTACAACGATTGGTACAGCAAAGAAATTTCAGCGTCAGCATGTTGCATCCTTTATGATGGAGGCAATTGATCAGATGTGTGTTGAGAATGAATGCGAATTTTTATCATTGGAAGTTCGTGTAAGCAATACACCAGCACAGAATCTGTATAAGAAATTTGGCTTGGATATTGTCAGTGTACGCAAAGATTACTACAGTGATCATGAAGATGCATACCTGATGGTCAAAGCCGTAGGAGGATTTGAATGAAAGATGTCATTTTGATGGCCATTGAGTCAAGCTGTGATGAAACAGCTTGTGCAGTTGTAAAAAATGGCAATGAAATTTTATCGAATGTTGTATCAACACAGATTGAAGTTCATAAAAAATATGGTGGTGTTGTTCCAGAAGTAGCATCACGTATTCATGTAGAAAACATTTCAATGGTTGTGTGTGAAGCTTTAGAAAAATCAGGTCTTACAATGGATGAGATTGATGGTATTGCCTTTACACAGGGGCCAGGTCTTGTTGGATCACTTCACGTAGGTGTTCAGGCAGCCAAAACGATTGCATGGATGTATGATAAACCATTGGTACCACTGCATCATCTGATTGGTCATATTTATGCCAACAGTTTTGTAGAACCTTTGAAATTCCCGGCATTGGCTCTGGTTGTTTCAGGTGGTCATACTGAACTTGTTTATATGAAAGAACATTTCAGTTTTGAAATTCTGGGTTCAACTCAGGATGATGCGATTGGTGAAGCTTATGATAAAGTAGCTCGTGTACTTGGTCTTTCTTATCCAGGTGGACCAATTGTGGACAAAATGGCAAAGTCAGGTAAGCCTCATTATAAACTTCCTGTTCCTAAGACTGAAAAACCACTGGATTTCAGTTTCAGTGGATTAAAGTCAGCAGTGCTTCAGTGCATTGAACGTGAACGCAAAGCTGGTAATGAAATTGTAGTAGAAGATATGTGCTATGCATTCCAGGAAACAGCGTTAAAGACACTGGTTGATAAGGCTCGCAAGGTCATTGAAGAAAAGCATCCTGCTCAGATTGTTCTGGCAGGTGGTGTAGCTGCAAACTCACGTCTGCGTGCTATGATTTCTGAAATGGTTGCGGAATATGAAGGTACAGTTGCAGTATTACCACCACTTTGGTGCTGTACAGATAATGCTGCAATGATTGGTGCTGCAGGATATCAAGCTTATTTGAGAAATGAATTTGGATCTCTTGATTTAGGTGCACAGCCTTCAAAAGATCTTTGTGATTAGTTCATTTATGAAAAATCTTCACAAAGTAAAAACTTTGTGATATGATGGTCATGGTGATGCAAATGAGTACAAATCGTAATGTGCCAAAAGCAACGCTTCAGCGTTATCCGATTTATTTAAAGGCACTTAGAAAACTTCAGAGCAATGGAATTACTCGTATCATGTCCAAGGAATTGAGCGAGTATGTTGATATCGAATCTACGACAATTCGTCGTGACTTCTCTTTCTTGGGAACTCTTGGTAAGCAGGGGTATGGTTATGATGTTGACAAACTGATTGCGATTTTCAATGAAGAATTAGGTTTAAGCTTCGATGAAAAGATTATTCTGGTTGGGGCTGGTAACTTAGGAAAAGCACTTATGAACTACAACAGATGGAATCATGTTGTAGGTGAAATTGTCTGTGCATTTGACATTAATCCAGACAATGCTGCAAATCTTTCTGTTCCGGTGTATCATGTGAAGGATATGGCGGAAAAGATGCCTGCTGGATGTCGTATTGCGATTTTGTGTGTATCACAGAATGTACAGGAAACTGTTGATCATTTGATTGACAATGGTATCGTAGGAATTGTAGACTTTACACATGAACATTTCCAGGTACCAAAGAATGTACGCGTAAAACCTGTTGATGTTGTATCAACAATTCAGGAACTGGTATTTGAAACCAATTCCATGAACAAATAAATAGACTAAGAAAAGAGAACGACTATTTAAAGTGAATAGAGAGTCCTGGACGGTGGAAGCAGGATCATGGAAAATAGTATCGGAACACTCTTGGAGTTGGGCTGAAGAACTTAAGTAGGCAGCCCCGTAGAATGGCGTTAACTTCCCTAAAGGTCTCATTTGAGATGAAATAGGATGGCACCACGTTAAAATAACGTTCCTGTATAGGAACGTTTTTATTTATTTTCTAAGGTGGAAAAGATTATGTTAGCATTTATGACTGTCAGAGAACTGTACGAACTGGTACAGGCTCAGAACCAGATGGAAATTGACTCACTGGAGTATGTTACACTTCAGGGGTGGGTTCGTACGAACCGTGACAATGGATCAATCGGATTTATTGAATTGAACGACGGAACATATTTCAGAAATATTCAGCTGGTTTATACAAAAGAACTGGCAGATTATGATAAGGTATCTCACTATTTGACAGGTACTGCACTGACTGTTACAGGTAAATTCAAGGTAACACCTGAAGCAAAACAGCCATTTGAAGTTGAAGTAACAGAAGTTAAACTGGAAGGTGAATGTTCAAGCGATTATCCACTGCAGAAAAAGCGTCACAGCTTTGAATACCTGCGTGAAATTGGACATCTTAGACCACGTGCAAATACATTTAATGCAGTGTTCCGTGTAAGAAGTGTCCTGTCTATGGCAATTCATGAATTCTTCCAGAACCAGGGATTTGTGTATGTTCATGCACCAATCATTACTGGAAACGATGCTGAAGGAGCTGGTGAAGTATTCACTGTTACAACACGTACTGATGAAAACTATGAAGAAGACTTCTTTGGCAAGAAAGCTTCACTGACTGTATCTGGTCAGCTGCAGGCTGAAGCATTTGCATTGGCATTCCGTGATGTGTATACATTTGGTCCAACATTCCGTGCTGAAAACTCAAATACGACAACTCATGCTGCAGAATTCTGGATGATTGAACCAGAAATCGCATTTGCAGATCTGGGTGATGACATGGATCTGATCGAAGATATGGTTAAATCATGTATCGAATACGTGATGGACAATGCACCAGAAGAATTGAAATTCTTCAACCAGTTTGTAGACAAGACTTTGATGGAACGTCTGGAACTGGTACGTACTACACCATTTGTACGTATGCCGTACACTGAAGCAATCGAACATTTGAAGAATGCGAAAGTGAAATTTGAAAACAACAAAATTGAATGGGGTATGGACCTCAATACTGAACATGAACGTTATATCTGTGAACAGGTTGTTAAGGGACCAGTTTTCCTGACTGACTATCCAAAAGACATTAAGGCATTCTATATGCGTCTGAATGATGATGGCAAGACAGTTGCAGCATGCGACTTGCTGGTGCCTGGCGTTGGTGAACTTGTAGGTGGTTCACAGCGTGAAGAAAGACTTGATGTTCTGAAAGCTAGAATGGCTGAAATGGGCGTTCATGAAAAGGGTCTTGAATGGTATCTGGATCTGCGTCGTTATGGCGGATGCCAGCATGCTGGATTCGGTCTTGGATTTGAACGATTCATCATGTACATCACAGGTATGCAGAATATCCGTGACGTTATCCCATTTGCACGTACTCCAAGAAATCTGATGTTCTAATCAGATTCCGTTAAATAACTCATGACGGAAGAGTTCTCTTCCGTCATTTTTAAAGAAAGAAGGTGAAATCATGCTTTATCAGATCAACAAAGGAACCTTTTCCTATGGTGCAGATACAGTGTTCAGTGATATTCAGTTTGAAGTCAGAGATACTGAAAAAATTGCGATTGTAGGTCGAAATGGGTGTGGTAAGTCAACTCTTCTGAAAGTCATTGAAGGTGAACTTTCTTTAGATAAGGGTACTATTCATAAAATGAACGGGATTACCATTGGTTCATTGAAACAGGAAGTGTTTAAAGATGAATCAAGAGTTCTTAAAGATGAACTGATGTCAGTGTTCGATGATCTTCTTGAACTGCAGCATCAATTGGATGAAACAGCTGCTTTGATGGCTGAAGATTACAGTGATAAGGTGATGGAACGTTATGCTACTCTTCAGCATCAGTTTGAAGAAAGAGGCGGGTATACTTATCAGAGTGAATTGATGAGTGTTCTGACACGTTTTGGATTTGATGAGGAAGATTTAACCCGTACTGTAGGAACATTCTCAGGAGGACAGCGTACACGTTTAGCGTTCGTACGACTTCTGATTTCCAAGCCGGATATTCTGCTGCTGGATGAACCTACGAACCATCTTGATTTGGAGACAATCAAATGGCTTGAAGGTTATCTTAAACGTTATCCGAAAGCTGTAGTGGTTGTATCACATGACCGTGCCTTTCTGGATGAAATGGCGGATGTCATCTATGAAATTGAATTTGATGAGATGACACGCTATACAGGCAATTACACAAGTTTTGTTCAGCAGAAAAGAATCAATCAGGAGTCTTTGGAAAAAACATATCGCAATCAGCAGAAAGAAATTGAACGTTTGAATATGTTGATTGAAAAATTCAGATACAAGAAAAACAAGGCAGCATTTGCCCAATCAAAAATCAAGTATCTTGAAAGAATGGACAAGGTTGAACTTTCTGAATCTGACAACAAGAAATTCAAAGCTCATTTCACTTGTGCACGCAAGGGTGGTAAAAATGTGCTTGAAGTCAAAGATTTGAACATTGGTTATGATCATCCACTGGCTGAAATCAACCTGAAAGTCATGCAGGCACAGCGTATTGCGATTATTGGTAAGAATGGTCATGGAAAGTCCACTTTTGTAAAGACACTGATGGAACTTGTACCTCCGCTTTCTGGTGAAGTTCTGTTTGGTCATCAGATTGATACAGCTTATTTTGATCAGCAGCTGATTGAATTTACAGGTGAGAGAACTGTTCTAGAAGAAATCTGGAATGAAAATCCAGATATGACCATGACAGAAGTCAGAACTTTGTTAGGCTCATTCCTGTTTTCTGCAGATGATGTCTTTAAAAGTGTCAGTGTTTTATCTCAGGGTGAAAAAGTACGTTTATACTTCTGTAAGCTTGTATTAAAAAAAGCCAATTTTCTGATTCTGGATGAACCGACAAACCATCTGGATATTTTAGGGAAAGAAGCACTGGAAGATGCATTGCTGGATTATGATGGTACACTTTTATTTGTATCTCATGACCGTTATTTCATTAAAAAGATTGCAACATCCATTCTTAAAATTGAAGATGGTCAGGCAACATATTATCCATATAACTATGATGAATACATGGCTGAAGTACAGCCTGTCATTGAAGCTGCAAGTTTCAAGAAAAAAACAGAAGCCAAAGAAAAAGCCGTGTCTGTTCGCACTCGTAAACCATCGCCGAGTGATATGAAAAAGATGGAGGCAAAAATTGAAGCGAAGGAGCTGGAACTTGAACAGCTCAGAGAACTTCGTTTTGAACCAGAATATTATCAGGATGCATCAAAGATGCAGCAGCTGGATGATAAGATTGATGATCTTGTCAATGAAGTTGCGAATTTAATGAATACCTGGGAAGAAATGATGGAATTAATAGAAGACTAAGGAAACTGAAAAGTTTCCTTTTCTTTTTCCATGCATTGCCATGATTATGTGATGTTGGTTGAGTTCAAACTTTCTGTTGCAGGAGGTTTGAAGATGGGTAAGTATAAGGTTGATTTATGTGGTGTCAATACCAGTGAGCTTCCGGTTTTATCAAATGAGCGAATGAAGGAATTGTTTAAGGGATTGGCATCAGGTGATTTATCATGCAAGGAAGAACTGATATTAGGAAATCTGAAACTTGTTTTAGCGATGGTACAGCGTTTTTCTCATCGTGTTGATAATATGGATGATTTATTTCAAATTGGCTGTGTAGGATTAATTAAAGCGATTGATCATTTTGATTTGAAACATGAAGTTCGCTTTTCGACGTATGCTGTACCTATGATTTTGGGTGAGATGAAGCGACATCTTCGTGATAATCAGATGATTCGTGTATCACGTCAGCTCAAAGATCTGGCCTATCAGGCCATGCGGGTTAAAGAAGAAATGATGCAGAAATTGGATCGTGATGTCAGCAATGAAGAAATTGCGAAAGAAATGGGAATTGATGTGAAGGACATCAATGAATGTTTTGAAGCAGTAGGTACAGTCTTATCCATCTTTGATCCTGTGTATAATGATAATGGAGATTCATTGTATTTGGTCGATCAGATTCAGGATGAAAAGAATGAAATAGAACATATGATCAATGTCATGGCTTTAAATCAATCGATGAAGACATTGACTGATAAAGAACTGGATATCATAAAAAAACGATATTATGATTCATTGACTCAGACTGAAATTGCAGAAGAAATGGGCATCTCGCAGGCTCAGGTATCACGTATTGAAAAGAGTGCTTTAACTGCATTAAAGAAAAATCTGTAGCGTGTTTTCTTTATCCTGCATAATCTAAAGCAGGTGATAAAATGAAAACATCCGTTGTGAAAAGAAAGAATGTAGTCAGGGTAAGTGATGGAAGTATAGCTGGGCGTATCGTGGATTTTGAATTCTGTCCTGTATCTTATCAGATTCAGGCAGTGTGCATTAAAGAGAGACATGGATTATTGAATGAGTTGTTTGGTCTGTTTTCTTCTGAGCGAGTTTTAGTTGCGGATGTATCACGTCTGGTTCAGATAGGAAAAGATATTATCATGATTGATTTGCCTCCAGTTGAAAAAAGATAGCGAACCTTTTGGGAAGTGTGTTATAATTGTGTTGATTTGGAGGATTGAATTTATGGGATTCATGGATAAATTAAAAGATACATTTACAACTGCTGATGATGAAATGGAAGTTGAACTGGATGAAACTGAAGCTAAAGCTCTGAGTGATTATGAAGAACCTCAGAACAAAGGTGTTCAGAGATTGTCTGGCAACACAAAGATGGTTTTGTTTGAACCACGTTCATTTGAAGAAGCAGAAGAAGTTGGACGTCATTTGAAGGAAAAGCGTGCTGCAGTCATCAATCTGCACCGTTTGCCTAGAGAATATGCTCAGCGTACAATCGACTTTTTGACAGGTGTTGTATTTGCGCTGGATGGAAGTATTCAGAAGATTGGTCACAATGTGATTCTGGCTACACCATCATCCATTGGCGTACATGGAGAAATCAGCGTCGATGGCACAGGGGAATAATTCAGTTGAATTAAGTGCCCGTATTAAAGACTGGATTGTACAGAGTCAACGATATCATGTTCCGGTGTTGTCCTGTTTTCTGACAGAAGAAGAACAGGCTCAGCTGAAGAGCATGTGCAGAAATGATTTAGTTCAGTTGTATGGAGGCTGCGATGCTGCAATCAGGCAAAGAGCAGCCTTTCTTTATGATGAAGATGATTATGTTGATTTTGGAATTGTCTGTTTAAGGGCACCTGTTTTAAAACGTTTTAATGATGTCACTCATCGTGATTTGCTGGGTGCTTTAATGTCCTTGGGACTTGATCGCAGTCGCTTTGGAGATTGTTTTATTCAGGATGGGTATCTGGTTGCGTATGTTGATGAAGAGATTGCAGATTATGTAAAACGCAATATTTCAAGTGTACGCAAGATGCCTGTGCAGTTTGAACAGTGTGATCCAATAGTGCCTGTACGTCGTACAGAACGGATGAAAGTGAACGTTTCTTCGCTTCGTATTGACTGTGTTGTTGCGGCTTTGGCCAATGTTTCAAGAACTGTTGCAGCCGAAATGATTGCACAAAAACGTGTTTCAATTGACCATAAACTTGTTGAAGAAACAAAAAAGTTGTGCAATAATGGTAATACCATTTCCATCTCTGGGAAAGGTCGTTTTATTGTAGGCAAAACAACGGGGACGACACGTAAAGATCGAATGATTGTGGAAGTGGAGAAGTTTGTCTAGAAGGGGAAATTATGGCAGCAGTCAAACCACAGTTTCGTATTATGAAAAATGGCTATGACCGCTTTGCGGTAGATGATGCCATAGAACGATATCAGAATGAAATCGAAAACCTGGAGAAAAAACTTGAGCTTTATTCTCGTCAGGTAGAAACCGCTACAGATCAGCTGAATATGATCAAGACTCGCTATCAAAGTCTTGTAACAGAATTGGCTGTAAAAGAAAAGGCGGCGGATGATATTTCCCGTATGGCTTTAAAAGAAGCCAATTCAATTATTGATACAGCACAGAACAATGCAGATTCGATTGTTCGTGAAGCATTAAGTACTGCGCGTCTGATTCTGGTGGATGTATCAAGATTGACTTCAGAAATTTCAGGTATGAAAGCTGAAGTCAAGAGTCAGCTGACAACATTGCAGAAGAGCTTGGATGAATTCACAATTCCACCGCTTCCTGCACTGGAATGGCTTGAAAGTCAGAAGCTGATTGAAGAAGAAAGAAAATAAAAACATTGAACAAGATAGCACTGATTCTTTGGATGCGTAGAGAGACTGTGGCTGGTGAAAACAGTTGTGAAGAAGAATAAAGGGATCACTTGGGAGTTGTGCTTGTGAAATACAGTAATGAGCACCGTGCTTCGCGTTAAGAAGTTGAGCTGTGTGTCTTTTTGATACAAAGTAAGGTGGTACCGCGTAATTACGTCCTTATGTTTAAGGGCGTTTTTTATTTATTAATTTAAAGGAGGTAATTTTTATGGATTACAAACAGACCTTATTGATGCCGCGCACTGAATTTGAAATGCGTGGTAATCTGCCTACAAAAGAACCAAACATTCTGGCGAAATGGGAAGAAGAACATTTCTATGAAAAACTGATGGCTAAACATGACGGACAGCCTAAGTTTGTGCTGCATGATGGTCCGCCATATGCAAACGGTAACCTGCATGCTGGTACTGCGATGAACCGTATTATCAAGGATATCATCAACCGTTCACGTGCAATGATGGGATTCCATACACCATTTTTCCCTGGTTGGGATACTCATGGTCTTCCAATTGAAAATGCAATTCAGAAGCTTGGTGTAGACCGTAAGAAGCTGTCTGCTGCTGAATTCCGTCAAAAGTGTGAAGAATATGCAAAGGGTCAGATTGCGATTCAGATGTCAACTGAAAAGCGTCTGGGAACATTTGCGGATTATGAAAATCCTTATATTACATTGAACAAGGAATTTGAAGCTCGTCAGATCAGAAGTTTCGCAAAAATGGCTCTGGATGGACTGATTTTCCAGGGTGCTAAACCAATCTACTGGTCACCATTCAATGAAACTGCAGTAGCAGATTCAGAAATTATGTATTTTGATCGCAAGGACCCTACAATCTTCGTATCATTTGATGTAGTGGATGGCAAGGGTGTACTTGAAGGTGATGAAAAGTTCGTTATCTGGACAACTACTCCATGGACAATGCCTGCTAACCTGGCAATCTGTCTGAATGAACGTTTCACTTATGCTTGTGTACAGACTGAAAAAGGCAAGTTGATTGTCCTGGATTCAAAGGTGGATGAACTGCTGGCTAAGTTTGGTCTGACAAACATGGGCGTAGTAGCAACATACAAGGGTAAACAGCTGGAAGGCATTACTGTTCAGCATCCTATGGTGAATCGTACATCTGTGATCATTTTAGGTGGTCATGTAACTGATGAAGATGGTACAGGTTGTGTACACACAGCTCCGGGTCATGGTGCTGATGACTTTATCGTTGGTATGAAGTATGGTCTGCCTGCATTCTGTCCAGTTGATGAAAAGGGCTGCCTGATGGAAGAAGCTGGTATCGAAAGTCTGAAGGGTATGTTCGTACTGGATGCTAATCCAGTCATCGTTGAAATGCTTAGAGACAATGGTCATCTGTTGTATACAGAAACAATTACTCATAGCTATCCACATGATGAACGTCTGAAAAAACCTGTTATTTTCCGTTGTACTGTACAGTGGTTCTGCTCAATCGAAAAGATTCGTGAAAAACTGCTTGAACAGATCAAGAATGTCACTTGGGAAAATGAATGGGGTGAAGTGCGTCTTTACAACATGATTAAAGATCGTGGTGACTGGTGTATTTCTCGTCAGCGTCTGTGGGGTGTTCCAATTCCAATCCTGTATTGTGAAGATGGAAGTCCAATCATGGAAAAAGAAGTGTTTGATCACATTGCTGCTCTGGTTGAACAGTTTGGTTCAAACGTATGGTTTGAAAGAGAAGCAAAAGATCTGCTTCCTGAAGGTTATACAAATGCTAAATCTCCTAATGGACAGTTCTCTAAGGAAACTGACATCATGGACGTTTGGTTTGACTCAGGTTCATCTTCAAATGAACTGAAGGCTCGTGGACTGGATTATCCAGCTGATCTGTACTTTGAAGGTTCTGACCAGTATCGTGGATGGTTCAACTCTTCATTGATCGTAGGTACTGCAGTCAACGGCTGTGCACCTTACAAGAGCGTATTGTCACATGGTTATGTATGCGACTCTAAGGGTGAAAAGATGTCAAAATCTGTGGGTAACGTTGTTAACCCGCTGGATGTGATTAAGAAATATGGTGCTGATATCCTGCGTTTGTGGGCTACTAATGTTGACTTTAAACAGGATATGCGTATCGGTGATGACAACCTGAAGCAGGTTGCTGAACAGTATCGTAAGGTGCGTAACACATTCCGTTTCATGCTGGGGAATCTGAATGCAGATGATTTCAACATGGCGGCTGATGGTGTTGCTTATGCTGATATGTGTCCAGCAGATCAGATGATGCTGGTTCGTCTGAATGAAGTATGCGCAGCAGCAGAAGATGCTTACCGTCATTATGATTTCCTGGCTGTATCTTCTACACTGATGAACTTCATGACAAATGAACTGTCAAGTTACTATCTGGATTTCACAAAGGATATTCTGTACATCGAAAAGAAAGATGCACCAAGAAGACGTGCAGTACAGACTGTATTGTGGAAGTGTGTAGATGCTCTGGCTAAGCTGTGGGCTCCATCACTGGTTTACACAATGGAAGAAGTATGGACTCACTTCACAAACGATGAAAGTAATTCTATCCATCTGACTGAATATGCTAAACCAACTGAAGCAGATAATGCTGAAGAATTGAAGGCAATGTTTGAACGTGCATTTGCACTGCGTTCTGATGTCTTCAAGGCTCTGGAAGAAAGTCGTGCTGCAAAAGTTATCGGTAAACCGCTGGAAGCTCATGTTGTAATCGACTGCTCAGCAGAAGATAAGGCATTGCTTGAAAAAGCATGCGGCAATGTAGCTCAGTGGCTGATTGTATCTGAAGTAACATTTGCAGAAAACACTGATTTCAACAGCTATGAAAATTGCAAGGTAAAAGTTCTGAAGGCAGAAGGAACTGTATGTCCACGCTGCTGGAATGTTTCTAAGGAACATGATGAAGATGGACTTTGCCCACGTTGTCAGTCTGTTGTTAAGTAAGAAAATAAAGGGAACTAAAGTTCAATGTCATTAAGTTAAGATGACGAAAATTTAATAGAAGGTAATTCAAATAGTGAGTTGCCTTCTATTTTTAATTTGGAGGCAGCACTAAAACTGCAGTGCATACTGCAGCGTTTTGGTATATAATGAAATCGTTAATCGAATCGATAGTTGAAACAGACTACGCCTTTATGCTTTAAGTCTCGAATATTACTTCTATTTGGTCGTATCGGTAATATTTCTTTAGCTATCAAAGATTCAACGGGGAGCGGTTTTCCGCTCTTTTTTCTTATGAATTCTCTAACGATATGAAATGCTCGAGTGAAATTGACTTGATATGTATGTTTTGTTTTTCGTTTCTTGATTTTTATTTTTTGAATGATGCGCTGCGAGAAATTGTAGAGGAGAAGTCGTGCATAAATTTCTTGTTTGATAGATTCGCGCTTCTTACTGTGCAAAGCACTTAGTCCAATGGCATATTTAAGTTCCCTGAAGGAAGTTTCAATTCCCCATCTTTTGTGATAAAGTTCTTTGATTTCTTCTGATGAAAATTCATTTCTATCAAGATTAGTCATGATACATTCGTAACTATCTTCAGAGATTTTGAATCGAACGATTCTTGAATGGAATTCATATGCAATATTCAAATCATCATTGAAATAATCAAATCTCTGGTTTTTAGGCATGAATTTATAGATTTCAGGATGAGCTTTAATATGGTTTGTGTTTCTCCTTGTGAGAAGACTGGAGACATCGATATCAAACTCAGTATCCTCAAAAGGTCCAAAACTTTGTGTGATGCTAGTTTTAGAACCAATATCTTTAACACGTATAAGATATTTATTCCCTGATTGGACCACATGTTCAAAACCATTGAACGATTCATAATTACGATCAGCTATAAAAATCGCTTTATTTCCTTTGTAACGATCCACAAGCTGAAAAAATGCTTCATTTTCATTCATCTGTGCTTGACCTTGAATAATCAAATCATCATATGTGCGTTCCAGTAAATCATAAGATGCATTCATGTGAAATGCGGAATAAGACTTGTCAGATTGATTAAATTTGAGCAGTGTTGTTTCTTTATCTATAAACGAATTGTCGATTGGAAGTACGCTGCCATCAATCGCTAATAGACGGTATCCTTTGTAGGTTTTTATCATTTGAGTTTTTCTGTTGAAGATATCAAAAACAGCTTTGAACGCATCGTGTTTGATTTTACTTCTTGCCTGGACAAAAGCAGAAGTAGTTGGAGTTGAAAGAGAGTGTTCATTCAACTTCAGTAGTTCATCTTTTAATGACCCACTTTCCATGCAGATAATATTTCTTAAAACTGTTTCAAAATTAAGTGACCTGTCTCTTGTAAAATCTGTTTCGGGATTCATGACAAAAAGGGATCGAGAATCTGAGACGATTGAAATTGCAGTGTTGAGCTTTTTTTGTAATTGTTTTGAATTGTTCATAGTATCCTCCAAAGCGTATATCTATAAACAATTGGCTAATGATTCATTATGAAGAAATGAATCATTAGCCCCACATATTGAGTGTTCTGTCAAGTGATTGAATGAAAAAACAGCACAAAAAAA
>JAFYOL010000021.1 GCA_017560205.1 Erysipelotrichaceae bacterium
ATAATAAATTACCATAACACAGGTTACAATAATCGGTGCAATGATTTTCTTTTTATGAGAATTCATCATTCTGCCTCACAATTCAATCTGCAAATTTTGCCAATTCAACAGGATTTGCAATCACAATCAATCTCATTGTACCTTCCAATGGCAGATCAGGGTCAATGTTGATGCTGATAGAATCATCTTGAATGATAGCAACAACATTAATGGAATATTTTTTTCTCAAATTCAGCTCAATCAAACTTTTTCCAATCCATTCAGGTTTAACTTCCAAATCAACCATCGAAACATCTTTTGAAATTTCAAGAAGATCTACAAACCCTGAACTCAGTAAATTCTTCGCTAAACGAATCCCAGATTCATTTTCTGGAAATACCACGCGATCAGCTCCAACTTTTTTCAGTATCTTGCAATTCATCTCACTGGCACATTTGACAATAACAGTTTCAACGCCTGCTTCTTTGCACAACATGGTTGCCATTACACTGGCTTCCAGATTGTTGGCCATTGCCACAACAACGACATCCATGTTTGAAATTCCCAGCTGTTTGATTACATCTGGATCGGTCACATCAGCACACTTGCAATAAGGCAGCTCCGTAGCACAAGAATTGACAAGTTCCTCATCCATATCAACTGCTAATACTTCTACTCCATTGTCATTGAGCTCTTGTGCAACCGATTTGCCATATCTTCCTAAGCCAAACACTGCATATGTTTTTTTCTTACTCATCATGAAACCTCCCTTATCCAACGCTGATTTCTTCAGTTGGATTCTTAATTATATTTTTCTTGTCTTTGGTTGTATTGAACGCAACAATCATTGAAATTGGTCCAACTCGTCCAAAGTACATGGTCACAATCACAATCAGTTTTCCCCACAAATTCAATGAAGATGTCAGATTTCTCGTCAATCCCACCGTTGCAGTTGCACTGACAGTTTCATATAAAATATCTAGCATCTGTGCATCTGTTACACTTGAAAGAAGAACTGTCGAAATGCACATAATCATAAATGAGACAAAGACAACTGCAACCGACTTACTGATTGTCTTTTTGGCAATTGTACGATCAAACAACACGACATCTTCTTCATTCTTGATGGTCGCAAATGCTGCATAAATCAGCACTGCAATCGTCACAGTTTTCACACCACCCGCTGTACCAACAGGAGAACCTCCAATAAACATCAACAAAAGCGAAACAAACGCAGATGCATTGGTTAAGTTTTCCTGTGGAAATGTCGCAAACCCTGCTGTTCTTGTGGTAACAGACTGAAAGAATGATGCCTGCACCTTATCAAACAATGAATAATCCATCATCGTCAAAGGATTCGAATATTCAAAGATAAAAAACAAGATTGTCCCTGACGCAAGAAGAAAGGCTGTCATGGATAAGGCTATTTTACTATGAAGTGTCAAACCACAGAAACATCTCATCTTCTTTGCCCTGAATTCTTTCAAGACACGCAACACATCCCACCAAACAATGTACCCAATGCCACCTAAACTGATTAAGCTATTGGTTACACTTAAAACCAGTGGATGAGTACCATAATTCAACAAACTGTTCTCTGACAAAATATCAATTCCTGCATTGCAGAACGCTGAAATCGAATTAAAGACAGAAACCCAGATTCCTCTCAACCCAAACTCCGGCACAAACACCAGCATATACAACAGAGCACCAATACCTTCCACAACAAATGTACCTATCAGCACCTTTTTGATAAATCGAATCATTCCTGACATTGTATTCAGATTAAACGCATCCTGAATCAGAACTCTTTCTCTCATGCCCATTTTCTTATGCAGTGAAATCATAAGTCCAGACATGATTGTAATAATTCCTAATCCACCAATCTGAATCAGAATTAAAATAATGATTTGTCCAAAAACACTCCATGAAGATACTGTCGGCAAAGTAACCAGACCTGTTACACAAACCGCTGTCGTTGCCGTAAACAGTGCATCCACATAAGCTACTGATTGACCTGTCGCAGAACTGATTGGAAGCATCAACAAAAGACTTCCTGCTACAATCGCAATCAGAAAGCTAAGCAAAATAAGTTGAGTGGTTGTGAACTTGAATTTAACTTTCATGAATAAACCCCAATCTCTATCTTTATTTTATCACAAGAATCAAAGAAAACAAAAAAAACAAGGAAACCCAAGATTTGGGTTTCCTTTTCATACAAGAATCAAATATCGAGAGTTTTGCCCTCAAGGAAATGATTTGCCTCATCACGACTCTTAAAGACATAAATCTCTTTATCAGAGTATTTCTGCAATATTTTCAGAAGTTCAGGACGAACCTGCGCATTGAAACTTCTGATGAAATCGATAAATTCTTTATCATCTTCCGTTTCAATCCAAGGCATATCTGTCCTGATTTTCCCTTTACGCTGTTGAATACCTTCAAGACACACCTCAACAGGATAATCAAGAAAAAACACTGTATCACAGGCAGCCAATCGCATTTCTAAAGATGAAGCATAATTACCATCGACAATCCACGCTTCCTTTTGAAGTACATCATGAAGTCGTTTCAGAAATTCAGTACGGTCAACTGTCGTTTTATCTGCATTCCAATACAGAAGATCCAGATGATAAAGCGGCAAGTCTGTCAATTGATGCAAAGTACGTGAAAATGTACTTTTACCACTGCCTGGACATCCAATCACTAATATTCTTTTCATAAGACTATAGTGCATGTCCACCTGATACTTTAATGACTTGTCCTGTCAGCATTTTAGCCTGCTGACTAGCAAGAAACAATATAGTTTCTGCAATATCCTGAGGCTGAATCAGCTGTCCCATTGGAATCAATGGAATGACAACCTTTTCAAATTCCTCATCAATCCAGCCTATCTGTGTTGGCCCTGGTGCGACACAATTGACTGTAATGCCATAAGGGGCTACTTCCATCGCAATGGCGCGTGTCAGCGCTTCAAGTGTTGCCTTGCTGGAACCATAAGTAATCTGTCCTGCAAACACTTGTGCTGCATCTGTTGAAAGATTGATGATTCTTCCATAATCACCACGGTGATTGATCATTTCTCTCATCATCAATAGACTACCCTTAACATTGACTTTGAATGTATCATCAATGACCTGCGAAGTAATCTTTTCAATCGTATCAAATCCATTTTCATCATCTGCAGCAGCATTGTTGACTAAAACATCCACTCTTCCATATTTCTTTATAACTGTTTCATAGATGTTCTTAACGGACTGTTCATCTGAAATATCACGTTCCAGTATCAGATAATCCGCTCCTATTTCTTTCAATTTATTTTCTACAGTATCTGCATTACCAGCATTAGCTGCATAATAGCGATCAACTCCATTTTTATCTGTTTTGTCTGGGTCATATGGTCGATTTATCCTTTTATAAACCAGAACAACTTTTGCCCCTTCACGCGCAAAAACAAGTGATGTTGCTGCACCAATCCCCTGTGGATTGTTGACTCCAGTAATGATTGCCACTTTGTCTTTTAAACCATAATCAATCATACACAACCCTCCTATTGCTCCATTGTATCATAAAACAACAAAGCACTCATCCACATGAGTGCCTTATTCTTTTTAAAAGATACCTTTGTTGTATTTGAACATGGCATACAAAATCAAAGGAAGGCCTGCCAAAAATCCTGCAATCAACACAGCTTCCTGAATTTTTTCAGTTGCACCTGTATACCCTAAAACTCCAGAAAGCACAAGAAAGCCACCAACGATGATCGTCCCTGCACCAACCAGACGTCCAAAAGGCAATCGATTCTCTTCAGTTACACGCTTGATATGATAAGAATGCAATGAGTTGATATTTCCTTTGAAGTTGGATACGCCAATCAAAACCAAAACAAAACCGATAATAATTGTAAACAAATTTTCCATACGCTTAAACCCCCAGCTCTTTCAAACATTTCATTAAACGGTCTCTATTGAAAAAGACTACAAATTGATGTTCCTGACCATCCTTCATTTTAAAAAGCACGGATGGAAAAATCAGAAACTTATTCTCAATCACTTCTTTGACTTCATGATGCTGAATCACAAAATCTGAAATCATTACTTTGTTCGTATGAAAGACAACAGAGTCATCCTTTACAGTCAGACTTCCCCCAACAATTCCCTTTCGCACAAAACTGACTGGAAAAACATTCTTCATATTGACCACTCCTTTACTTCTTCCTTTCAATCCCGATGCTGGACACAACAACATAAACCAGCACAATTGGTATCATCACCATCGCAAGATAAGAAAAATCTTCAATCATCAACAGAACAGATAATCCATTCAAAAGAAAAATCAAACTGACCATCAAGAACACAACTGCAGATTGACGATAATATGGTTTCTTATTCATGGTTTCTTTTTCAGTTTGTGATGCATAAAGATACGCATTGTTCAGCAGAAATCCTTTTTCGAAAAAGGAACGTACACTCAAAACAAATGCTGTACAAGCAATAATGAAAAGAAAACATGAAATCAATATTTTCATCACACAACACCTGCAATTCTTATCCATCTCTATTTTATCATAAACAACGAGAATATCTTTAAAAATATTGAATCGTCAATTGGCCTAGACAAAGACATGCTAGTTTGGAATCCTCACTTTGCATAGCACAGCCACAGTCCACATTGATGTATCGCATTTTATGATTTTTATCTTCCGCACAGAAAACTTCAAAGCTGTCATGAAAATTCATCACCATTG
>JAFYOL010000022.1 GCA_017560205.1 Erysipelotrichaceae bacterium
CTGTTTATTTTAGGGATGTCTGCTGTTTTATCGCCAATTCCTGCAGCTGCAGAAACAATGATTGATGTTGTTTTGATGAGTGGAGTTGCAGTTCTGATGCTTGTTTTTGCAGGTTCAAAAAAAGGATTCTCCAAACTGGAAGGAATCCTGTGTGTTGCATTGTATGTGATGTACACTGCTTATCTGTTTATTCGTTAACTTCGTTCAATGTTTTGATGCCATAGGCAAAATACAGAACATGGAAGAACCAGACAATAAGAAGAATGATTCTTCCAACAGTTATATTTTTCATCATAAGAAAGCCAAATGCCATAGTCAGCGAAAGGATGCTGACAACACGGACTTTGGCTTTTTTTGTCATGCCTTTTCCATGCACAAAGCTTTCCAGATTGTCCTTGTAAAGCTTAGTACCGATAAACCATTGATAAAGACGATCAGAGCTTTTCGCAAAACAGATACTTGCAAGAAGCAGAAAAGGAAATGCAGGAAGCAAAGGGACTGCAGCACCAACTGCACCTAGACCCAAAGAAATCAGACCTGCGAAAAGATAAAGGTGTTTTGTCATTGTGAAGCTCCTTTCAATTTTTGTTCAAGTGACAAAAGTCCATGACGAATGACTAAAATGGGATGAGTAAAGAATAAGCGAGGTCCACTGTAACGCATGATTTCCTTGATTTGGGTACGGTATTCAGCTTTGTAACAGTGAACTGTGCAGGCAGAACAGAATGTTTTCTGTTCCATGAAGGGACAGCAGGTTGTCCTTTTGATAGCGTATTGTTTTAAGTCATCACAGTTGATGGCATGTTTTTTTGCGTACAGGTCAATCATTTCAGAGATAATCTGAATTTCATGAGCTCTTTTTTTCTCGATGTTCATAAACAGGCTCTTCCGTTTTCCATATGCAGGATCTGATCTGCGATCTTTAAAGTCTGAGGACGATGAGAGACCAGAATGATGGTTTTATCTTTCTGATGTTCTTTCAGTGATTTTAAGATCATGGCTTCATTTAATGAGTCAAGATTGCTGGTAGGCTCATCCAGAAGAATCAGGTCAGACTGTTTTAAGAAGATGCGGGCAAGTCCTAAGCGTTGACGTTCTCCACCTGATACAGATGCACCAAGTTCTGCAATTTTGGTTTTGTAGCCATCTGGAAGTGAGAGAATGAAATCATGAATGGATGCTTTTCTGCAGGCATCTTCAATTTCAGCTTGAGTAGCATCTGCTTTTGCGATGCGGAGATTTTCTTCAATCGTGTCATGAAACAGCCAGGTATCCTGAACCATGAAAGACTGCATGTTCTGTAATGATTCAGAGTGAATTGTGTTGATGTCATGGGAAGATACTTCAAGACGACCTTCATCAATTTCCCAGAATCGCATCAATAGACGAAGCAAAGTTGATTTGCCGCTTCCACTTTTGCCTGAGATTCCAAGAATTTCACCTTTTTTAATCTTCATGCTGAAATGATCCAGAACTTTCTGATGGTCATAACTGAAACTAATCTGATCAAGGGATGCATGTTCAAAATCGGGACGGATATCACTATGAATAGTCTGAGTTACAGGGGATTCATCAAGAAGATTGAGAACTCTTTCACCTGCAGCAAAGGTGTTCTGCAATGTGCTTCCAAGTGCTGCAAGAGCTGCAGTAGGCCCATAGCTGCTTGAAAGCATCACAAAGGCTAGAACAGCTTCACGATAGGCAATCTGATACTGACTGGCAAGAAGAATTGCAGTCACAAACATCACTAGATTTCCACTTAACATAATCAATTGAGATAAGGCATTGTTGGTGGATAACAGATTTTTCTGACGTTTTTCATGATGCTCCAGACAGCGCGCTTTATTCTGCAGTTTCTGCATGACATTTTCTGTCTGTTCATACTGCATCAGATCATCCATTCCACGCAGTGTTTCCAATACAAAACTTGAAAGATCACCAGAAGCATTTCTCATTTGAATTCCTGCATCCTGGTTGCGCTTTGAAATAAAGACAGGCAGAACATAGCCATGAAGTCCATATGCAGCAGCTGCGACAAGAGCCAGCACTGGATGAATCTGAAAGAACAGTACAACCATGATCATCACCTGAAACAAAGCGATCATGACAGGTGAAATCGTGTGGGCATAAAACACTTCCAAAAGTTCAATGTCGCTGGTGATGATGGCAATCAGATTGCCTTTGTCTTTTCCTTCCAGCTTTGCAGGTGCCAGTGTTCTCAGTTTTCCGAAGACTTTATCTCGCAACAGTGCTAGAAGACGAAAGGCAATGGTGTGATTGCATGCTTGTTCAACATAACGCAAAGGACCACGGACTATAGCACAGATTCCCATTACGATTAACGTTGCTGAAATGGAGAAAGGTGCCAGATTCAAAAGAGCAGAAGTCCCTAAAATCGCAATAAATGAAGCTGCAAGATGTCCTGCAAGTCCCAATAGAATTGCAGCAGTCATATAGGCATACAGCGGCTTGACAAGGACAATCAAGCGCATGCAGATAGATAAAGGTGAACGTCTCATAGTACCTCCTTATGCAAATTGTTCAATTTCATTTTGTGTGCGTGCCATTGACGCAAACAGACAGTTCTTATTCATTAACTCATTATAATTTCCCTGTTCAACCAGTTCTCCTTTGTCCAGAACAAGAATCTGATCAGCTTGCTTCAGATTAGCTAAACGATGAGAAATCATGATGATGGTTTTTGTTTTTCTTAAGTGATGGATTTCATTCATGATGGCTTCTTCACTTTCTGCATCGATGGCACTGGTTGCCTCATCAAACAGATAAATTGGAGCGTCATGCAAAATAGCACGAGCTAAAGAAACACGCTGCTTCTGACCACCTGAAAGATTTGCACCGGATTCAAGAATTTCTGTATCCAATCCATTTAAACTCATAAAGAAATCCTTCAATTGACATTGAGCTAATACCTGCCACAATTCATCATCAGATGTATCAGGGTTACCCATCAAAAGATTTTCTCTTAAAGTCCCTTTAAACAGGGAAGGCTGAAATCCAATCTTGGTCATCAGTTTCTTCTGTGCTTCAAAACTGAATTCATTTAAAGAATGCTGACCTAACAAAAGTGATCCAGATTGTGTTTTCTGATCACCACATAATAATTTAGCTAAAGTGGATTTTCCTGATCCTGATGGACCAGCAATACCGATAAAGCTTCCCTGAGGGAAATCAAAACTGATGTTTTTGAGTGTTGTCTGATCAGCATCATAACTGAAACTGATGTGATGGGCCTTAATGTCCAATGATTCAGGAAGCTCTGTAATTGTTCCTTTTTCTTCAGGCTGTATATCAAGCAGAGAGAACATACGATCACTTGCGGCCATTCCATTCATTGCGATATGAAAGTAGCTTCCCAGTAAACGCATCGGTAAGAAGAATTCTGCAGAAAGCAAGATAATCAACAAAGATTCATACAAATCAGCTCCCTGATAAAGATAACCAGTAACCGCAAAGTAAATTCCTAATGCAGTCCCTCCATATGCCACAGCATCCATAATGGAAATGGAATTTAGCTGCATAATCAGTACTTTCATCGTAATCACACGAAACTCTTCTGCAGCCTGATTCATGCGATCATGTTGACGCTGATCAGCACCAAATACTTTCAGTGTTGTAAGCCCCTGCAGATTTTCAAGAAAGATATCGGAAAGGGCAGTGTACTTTCCCCAGTATTTGCCTAACAGTTTCTTTGCGAACTTCTGTACCATGATGATGGAAACAGGAATCAGTGGAACGCAGACAAACAGCACAAGAGAAGCTTTGAAATTGATGCTGCAGGTGACGATAAACAAAGTCACAGGAGCCAGTACTGCATAGAAAAACTGCGGCAGATATAGTGCAAAGTATGTTTCCAACTGTTCGACTCCCTCTGTACATAGCTGCACAATTTCAGATGTCATGTGTTTAGGTGATGATGTTGAATGCAGCTTCATCAGATGGTTCATAATCCTTTCACGTAATGTTGTCTTCACTTGACGAGAAACTCGACTGGATGCCTGTGATGCCAGATAGGACATTATCATGCGTACAATCATAAAGAATGCAGAAAAACCAATAAACATCAAAGACAAAGGAACCAGTCCTAAGATGACATGCTGCGCAGCCAAAGTCAGGAAAAAAGAAAAACCAATACCAGAAAGAAGTCCAAGCCATTGATACAGTACATTTTTACTCATGTCTTTTCTGACTTCAGGAACTTCAGCAATCAGTCGTTTGTTGATCATCATATGCAAATCCTCCTCCAAAGTTATCTATAACTAACATATTGTCGAAAAAGAAAGAGAAAGTTATCTCTCTCTAACTTTTAGAGTCTACTAGATTTCTGATGTGATGTCAACGCAAAATGACAAAACTTTTTTGAATGATCAGGAAATGGTGTATAATAAATTTGATTGAAAAGAGGGATACTTATGACAAAAACAGATGTATTTTCAGGTTTTTTAGGTGCTGGTAAGACAACACTCATTCAAAAACTCATTCAGGATGTATATAAAAATGAAAAGACAGTCATCATCGAAAATGAATTCGGTGAAATCGGTATTGATGGTGGTTTTCTGGAAGCTGCAGGAATTGAAGTCAGAGAAATCAACTCTGGATGTATCTGCTGTTCATTACAGGGTGATTTTGAAGAATCACTGAAGATGGTTGTGGAAACATACCATCCAGATCGTATCGTAATTGAACCATCAGGTGTAGGTAAATTAAGCGATGTGCTCAAAGCCATTGAAAAGGTAGAAGACTTGCAGATCAACAGTGCCTGCACAGTTGTGGATGCAGCACGTGCAAAAGTCTATGCAAGAAACTTTGGTGAATTTTTTAATGACCAGATTGCATCAGCAGGATGTGTTATTTTAAGCAGAACTCAGAAAGTATCAGATGAAAAGCTGCAGCAGGCTGTTGAAATTGTGAAGGGAATTAACCCTAAGGCAAGAATTGTCACAACTCCATGGGATGATCTGACAGGGAAAGCTATTTTAAAGGTTATGGAAGGTGCAGTATCGATTATGGATGACCATCATCACCATGATGAACACTGTGAATGCGGCTGTCATGACCACGAACATCATCACCATGATGAACACTGTGAATGTGGCTGCCATGACCACGAACATCATCACCATGATGAACATTGTGAATGTGGCTGTCATGACCACGAACATCATCACCATGATGAACATTGCGAATGTGGCTGCCATGACCATGAACATCATCACCATGATGAACATTGCGAATGCGGCTGCCATGACCACGAACATCATCACCATGATGAACATTGTGAATGCGGCTGCCATGACCACGAACATCATCACCATGATGAACATTGCGAATGTGGC
>JAFYOL010000194.1 GCA_017560205.1 Erysipelotrichaceae bacterium
AGTTCGTTTTGAACCATGTGATTCTGAAGATATGGTATTTGAAGAAGAAGTATTCGGTGGAGCAGTTCCACGTCAGTACTTCCCAGCAGTTGAAGCTGGTCTGCGTGACTGCATGAACAGTGGTGTACTGGCTGGATTCAAGGTTGTAGGTGTTAAGGCAGTTCTGTACGATGGCTCTTATCATGAAGTAGACTCTAAGGAAATCGCCTTCAAGGCTGCTGCTCGTCTGGCTTATCGTGAAGGTATGCCAAAAGCTAAGCCAATTCTGCTGGAACCAATCGGTAAGGTTACTGTTTCTATCCCAGATGAATACACAGGAACTATCATGGGTGACTTCAACAAGCGTCGTGGTATGATCATGGGTATGGATATGGTTGATGGTGTACAGACAATCGAAGCTGAAGTACCAATGTCAGAAATGCAGAAATATGCAACAGAACTTCGTTCTATGACTCAGGGTCGTGGAGAATATGAAATCGTATTCGACCGTTATGAACCAGCTCCACAGCCGGTTGCAGATAAGGTAATCCGCGAAGCTGCTAGAAAACAGGAACAGGATTAATTAAGTCAATGAATGCACAGACCGTCACTGACGGTCTGTGTTTTGTTTATATGGGGGAATTGAAATGAAAACAATTGTTGAACAGAATCTGATTAAAGATGAAATTCTGAAAGAAAGACTGGCGATGGCTGGTCAGATGATGAAAGAAGCTGATGTAGAAGCATGGCTTGTTTTGTCTAGAGAATACAATGAAGATCCATTGTTTCATGCCCTGACACCAGCTCACTTTCCAACTGCACGTAGAATTACAATTTTAGTACTTTCACAGAAAAATGGTGTATGTGAAAACTGGTCTGTCAGCATGCCTTCAGTGGAGTTGGAAGAGTACTACAAACGTGATTATGATATGAAGACTGAAAGTCAGATGGATGCTCTGACTCGTGTTTTAAGACGTATTGATCCAAATAGAATTGCGATTGATGTATCCGATCATTTTGCCTATACAGATGGATTATCAGTTGGCCTGTATCGCATGATGATGAATGGACTTCCTAAGGATCTGACAGATCGTTTTGTCAGTGCAGATGACGTAGGAATTCGCTTGTTGGAAACACGTACGCCTAAAGAAAGAGAAGTATTCCCTGAAGTTATGGCGGTTGCACTGGATATTATCGCAAGAACCTTCTCTGATGAAGTGATTGTTCCAGGCAAAACAACATGCCGTGATCTGATGAACTACATGGAACAGGAAGTTAATAATCTGGGGATTGAATACTGGTTTGAGCCTACAATTGATCTGCAGAGACATGATGGCATGCATACAGAAGAGACAGTGATTGAACGTGGGGATCTCTTGCACTGTGACTTTGGTGTACGTTATTTGAATCTGTGCACGGATACACAGCGTCTGTGCTATGTATTAAAAGAAGATGAAACTGAAATCCCTCAGGAACTTCTGGATGCCTTCAAGCGCAACAATCGTTTCCAGGATATCGTTCGTGAAACAATGAAGATTGGACGCAGTGGAAATGATGTATTTGAAGAAAGCATCGCAAAGGCTAAAGCTGAAGGTATTCGTCCAATGCTGTATACACATCCTCTTGGCTTCCATGGTCATGCAGCAGGGCCTACAATTGGTCTGTATTCCAATCAGAATCGTATTCCTGTGAAAGGGGATCTGTTGATTCACAATTACACAGGATATGCTTTAGAACTGAATACGACTGAATATCTGCATATGTATCAGCGTGATACTTATCTGTATACTGAAGAAAGTGTGCTTCTGGTGAATGATGAAGTTCATTTCCTGGCACCTGATCGTGATAAAATCTTTGTGGCAGGGCACAAAAAGCAGGAGGCATAATTATGATTTCTACAGAAGACTTTCTCGTTCATGGGCCTTCTGCCAATGAACTGAGACCCAAAATATTACCTTATCGCAAACAGGAAGAAATTATGGACAAATGGCTCAAGATTCGTCTTGATACGATTCTTCCTAAAGTGATGAAACGTGCAGGAATTGATTTGTGGTGTGTTGCATGCCGTGAATACAATGAAGATCCAGTGCTGAAATCATTGACTCCATGTGCCATGATGACAGCACGTCGCACAACCATTCTCTTGTTTCATTTAAAAGAAGATGATACTGTATCGCGTTATGCGTTAACTCGTCCTGGTGTTGGTCTGGATCATTTGTATGAATCTGTCTGGACTAATCCTAAGGGTGCTGACTGGGCAGATACAAAAACATTGATGCCATTTGACTCTACTGATGCAGGTAAAGGTCTGACACCACCTGAAACACAGTTTGAATGTCTGGTACGCATGATTAAACAATGCAATCCAAAGAAAATCGGCTTGAATGTATCGCGTACTTTTGCCTTTGCGGATGGATTAAGTCATGATTTGTATACACAGATTATGGATGAATTTGATGATGAACTGAAAGCTAAAGTTGTCAGTGCTGAAAACATCTGTGTAGGATGGCTGGAAACACGCTGTCCAGAAGAAATGGCAGCTTATACAGGCATCATGCAGATTGCCCACAGCATGATTGCGGAAGCATTCTCTTCCAAAGTCATCCTGCCTGGGGTGACAACTAATGAAGATGTCAAATATTTTATGATTCAGAAAGTCATTGATCTTGGTCTTGAACCTTGGTTTGACTTTGAAGTGTCAGTGCGCAGAGCCAATGTCAATGAAGTGGCAGGAGAAACTGTGATTATGCCAGGCGACTTGCTGCATTGTGATGTTGGACTTCGTTATCTTGGGTTGTGTACAGATACGCAGGAAAATGCCTATGTACTTAAACAGGATGAAACAGATGCTCCTGAAGAACTGAAAGAAGTATTAAAGACAGTCAATCGTCTTCAGGACATAACGATTTCCAATTTTAAGGAAGGTCGCAGCGGAAATGAAATTCTGGCGCTTTCACGTGCACAGGCACTCGAAGAGGGCATTGTGCCCTGCATTTATACCCATCCAATCGGATTCCATGGACATGGAGCAGGACCAACAATCGGTCTTTGGGATATGCAAAATGGTGTTAAAGGTCAGGGAGATTATCTGATGTACAATGACACTTGTTACTCTTTGGAACTGAACTGCAAATGTGAAGTAAAGAGCTGGAATGTGACACTGACTTTTGGTGCAGAAACAGATGTGCTGTTTACAGGTGATCAAGCACATTATGTTGCCGGAAGACAGACGAATTTCCATCTGGTGAAATAACATGAGAAAACAATCTGTACAGCGTGCCTTTTTCCTGTGGGCGATGTATTCACTGGTGGCTAATTTTGCCCATCCGATTACACCGACCTTTATTCAGGATTTAGGATTGCGTGATTACATGTTTGGAGTGGCTTTTGCCTGTATGGCCATTACCAACTTTGCGTTTTCTCCATTCTGGGGAAAAATCTCCAAAAGCATTGGTGCTTCTCGATTAATGGGGATTTGTTTTCTTGGGTATGCATTTGCCCAGGCAGTCTTCGGTTCAGCAACAACTGAACTTCAGATTGCGATTGGTCGATTGATTGGTGGATTCTTTATTGGAGGTATTACCGTCAATCAGATTCTTTACATCATGGAAAACTCTGCACCTGGTAAAGCAGGACAGAATCTGGCAACCAATGTAACAGTCAATGTAGTAGTTGCAGCATTTGGTTATATGATGGGAGGTTTCCTTGGAAACATCTCGATTCCAATGACATTTATGGTTCAGGTAGCCGGTCTTACTGTTAATGGAATTCTTTATTGGGTTCTTTTGAAAGATGCGGATATTGAACGCAACAAGCTGACTGTAAAAGAAGTTGTGGCGAATTCTAATCCATTCCAGGCTGTTGTTGATGCGAAGGTCATTATGACTTATGCCATTGCAATGTTTCTGGTGGTATGTCTTTCCACACAGTTTGCGACAACTTGTTATGAACAGTGTTTCAATTATTTCATCAAAGATCAATATGGATTCCCTCCATCTTACAATGGTCTGTTAAAGGCTGCAGTAGGTGTGATTACGATGATTGCCAATTCTACAATCTGTGTTTATCTGATGAAAAAGACAAACATTTTCAAGTCATTGATTCCTGTTTTATCAATTTGTTTTGCCATGATGATGTCGATTGTTGTACTGGATAAAGTTGTGCCTTTCATTATTATGAATGTGGTATTCTTTGGGTTTAATGCTGTCTATCAGCCTTTGATTCAGGCCATGATTTCAAAACTGTCTGACAAGGATGACGGTATTATGGTTGGTCTGTTTAACTCCATGCGCTCACTGGGTATGGTTGGTGGATCACTGTTTGCAGGATTTATCTATGAAGTAGGTCCAAAGCTTTCTTTTGTGTTCAGTGCAATGGCATTTCTGATTGCGATTGTGGCAACATTTGCGATGAACAGAAAAATGAAATATATGTAATAAAAAAGTTCCCATTTTGGGAACTTTTATTGTTTTGGATTTGTGTTTTCCTGAAGTGTAGCTTCAACTTGAATCATTCTTCCATTGCGTTTAATCTGGAAGACAACTGTATCACCAACAGCTTGAGCACTGAGGGCATTGCTTAAGTCTTCATAAGATTCAATGATGATATCGTTCATTGCGATAAACATATCACCGCTCTGTAATCCTGCTTTTTCTGCAGCTGAACCTTCAAGCACTTCTACAATGTAGACACCATACTGTGAAACACCATACTGCATTGCAAGCTGAATAGAGTTGATGTCAATCACGCTGACTCCTAAAGCAGGTCTTCCTGCAACATAACCTTTTTCAATCAGTTGAACAACCACTTCTTTTACATCATTGACTGGAATGGCAAAACCAAGACCTTCAATGTCTTCACCTGATGATTTAGCTGAGACGATACCGATCAATTCACCTTTAGCGTTGAACAATCCACCGCCAGAGTTACCTGGGTTGATTGCAGCATTGGTCTGAAGAAGGTTCATTTTCTGACCTTCTACACTTACTTCTCTGTCTAACGCACTGATAATACCATTTGTAACTGTACCACCTAGTTCACCAAGCGGATTACCGATTGCGATGGCATCTTCACCAACAACCAGTGCATCACTGTCACCTAGAATTGCAGCTGTAAGACCAGATGCTTCAATTTTGATGACAGCCAGATCTGTTTTAGAATCTGTTGCGATCAATGTAGCGGCATAAACATCACCGTTATTTAAAGTCACCTGAATCGCATTTGAACCTTCAATTACATGATTGTTTGTAACAATGTAGCCATCATTTGTGAAGATAACACCTGAACCTGCACCTGTTGTTACATAGTTGGAGAAGAATGAGCTTGTCGCTACATATTCTGTTGTAATTTCTACAACTGTATCTTTTACTGCGGCTGCAACTTCTGCAACTTTTGTGCCGACCAGCTCTGAGTTTGTTCCTGTTGTGATATTTTGAGATTGAGATGTCTGCAGTATCACTTTATCGTTGTTGCGGTCCATCAGCTTATAAGCAGCAATACCTGAACCAAATCCTACTGCAGATGGAATCAGAATCATGCTCAAAAATCCTGTGACAATTTTTTTGAATGTTCCTGTCTTTTTAGGCTTTACAGGTTCTTTGTTTGGTTCTGATTCATACGTAAATTCAGATTTTGGTTCTGAATGAATAGTTTCTGTCTGTTCTGTTTCTTCCTGAACGATTTCTTGTGGAGTAAAAACGTTGTTTTCTTCCATATAGTCACCTCTTTCTGTAGATAGTATAAGAATAAAATATGGTTTTGTGATGTTTTTTATGTGAACTTTAGCTGAAGTTTATCTTTTCATGCAAGCTTCAACTGCTCGTATTCCATCCAGTGCACTGGAAGTAATACCACCTGCATAGCCTGCACCTTCACCAATCGGATAGAATCCTTTTACACTAATGCTCTGATAGGTTTCATCACGTACAATTCTTAATGGAGAAGATGAACGGGATTCAACTGCAGTTAAAAGTCCATCTTTAAAACCAGGCAGTTTTCTGTCAAATGCCAAAAGACCTTCTTTTAGACTTTCTGTGATAACAGGATCAAATAAATCACTGAGCTGAGCAAATGTACCTTTTAATGCATAGCTAGGCATGACATTTTTATAACGAGTAGAGACTGTATTGTTTAAGAAGTCTTCCCCATTCTGCATAGGGGCTCTATAATCAGAACCACCCATGACAAAGGCTTTTCTTTCAAGCTGTTCAATGTAATGAAGACCATCAAAAAGATGATTTCCAAAGTCTTCTTTTTTCACTTGAACTAAAAGTGCAGAATTGGCATTGGTCTGATCACGTCCAGATTCCGACATGCCATTGACGACCAGCTTTCCGTGATGTGAACTGGATGGGACTACAAATCCACCTGGACACATACAGAATGTATAGACTCCACGACCAGTTGTGCACTGATGAGCTAAACGATACTCTGCAGCAGGCAAAGAAGGGTGAGCGGCATAGCGGCCATATTGACATTCATTAATTAAAGACTGTGGATGTTCAACGCGCACACCAACGGCAAATTCCTTGGATTCCATCTGAATGTTCTGATCATGAAACTGTTCAAAAGTATCGCATGCACTATGGCCAATTGCACAGAAGACATGATTGGATGGATAGAATGTATCGTGAAGATAAACCCCTTTGATTTGACCGTTTTCAATGTTCAGCTTTTCAATCTGTGATTCAAAATGAACTTCTCCACCTAATTCAATGATGTGATTACGGATATTTTTAACGATGCCTCTTAATTTGTCTGTGCCGATATGAGCATGAGTGTGCCATTTGATGGAAGGGTCAGCACCATGTTCAATCAGTTTGTCCATGACGTATTGAATTCTTTTATCTTTAACGCGAGTTGTGAGTTTTCCATCAGAGAATGTACCTGCGCCGCCTTCACCAAACTGAACATTGGATTGTTCATTCAGCTCTCCTGTTTTCCAGAAGTGCACAACATCTTTGATGCGTTCATCAACACATTTGCCTCTTTCAAAGACAATCGGTTTCAGTCCTTTTTCTGCCATAAGCAACGCAGCAAACATGCCGGCTGGTCCAAATCCAATGACGATTGGGCGATCTTCAAATGTTTTAGTGCATTCAAATTCATAGGGTTTTTCAGGTTCAATCAGACTGACAAATTTGAAGTGTTTCTTTAAGACAGCTTTTTCATTTTTTACAGTGATATTGCAGGTATATTTACGTACCAGATCTTTTCTGGCATCTAAAGATTCTTTTACAATGTCCACACTTAAAACATCTGCTTGGTTTATCTTCAGCTTAGAAGCAATTAAAGCAGGCAGATCATGAATACTTTGGTCAAGTGAACATTCAATTTGTTGAATTTGCAGCATAGACGCTCCTTTTGTGTTAATATATATGAGACATTATATCGTTTTTTTATGTTTTTTGATAGATACATCTTTGTATGTGAAAAGAAAGGTGGAAAAAGAATGAAAGTTGGTATGATTTCTTTGGGCTGCTGCAAGAATCTTGTAGACAGTGAAAAGATTATGGGTTTGTTTGTCAGTGGAGGATGCACGATTGTATCGGATGCATCAGAAGCTGATGTTCTGGTTGTCAATACATGCGGGTTTATTGAACCGGCAAAGGAAGAAGCCATCAATACAATTCTGGAGATGGCTGAATATAAGGAAGAAAACTGCAAGTGCCTGATTGTGACAGGATGCCTCGCAAAGCGCTATAAAGAGGCTCTGATTGACGAAATGCCTGAGGTAGATGCGTTTATTGGTGTGGATGAATATGATCGTCTGCCTGAGATTCTGCATGATTTGCTGGGGCTGAACTTCCCGCAGACTTATGGCAAGTGTGAGCGTCTGCTTTCTACAAAGCCTTGGATGGCTTATCTGAGAATTGCGGATGGCTGTGATAATCGCTGTACATACTGTGCAATTCCATTGATTCGTGGCGGTTATCGTTCAGTTCCAATGGAAAATCTCATTGAAGAAGCAAAATGGCTTGCAGCCAAAGGTGTAAAGGAACTGGTGCTGATTGCGCAGGATACGACACGTTATGGTCTGGATTTGTATGGCAAGCGTCGTCTGCCTGATCTGTTGAAGGCACTCAATGACATTGAAGGTTTCCACTGGATTCGTGTCCTGTACACTTATCCTGATGAGCTGGATGATGAGTTGATTGAAGGTATGCGTCATCTGAGTAAAGTATTGCCTTATTTTGATATTCCAATTCAGCATGGTGATAATGTCATGTTAAAGGCAATGAATCGTCGCGGTACAATTGAAAGCATTCAGGAAACGATCGATAAGATCAAAGCTTTATATCCAATGCCTGTATTCAGAACGACAATGATTGTCGGATTCCCTGGGGAAACAGAAGAAATGTTTGAAAACATGCTTCGATTTGTAGAA
>JAFYOL010000195.1 GCA_017560205.1 Erysipelotrichaceae bacterium
CATTGCTATAATCATCATTTTGGGCGTTCTTCTTTTTCCTTTTCGACTTCAATTAAAAGATGGAGGAAGTGTTCGATATAAATCCTTTATATATGAAGTAACCAAAATTCATACGTTTGCACCTGAATTTTCAGAGGTTAAACCCTACATAGATGGATTAGAAATCAAATTATTAGGTTTTACTATTTATCGTAAAACAAATGAATAAAATATACATGGTGAAGGAGGAATTTGATATGAAATGTCCTTTTTGTGATACAGAAATGATTCATGGTTACTTGAATTGCGGCAATGCAATTTGGAGTGAAAGAAAGCATAAAATCAGCACTCTGCCTGATAGCGTAGAGAAATATGCTTTACATTTGGAAACACCTCTTTTATCGCCGCATCATATAGAAAGCTTTTGCTGTCCTAAATGCCAAAAAATCATTCTTGATGTTTCGGAGTATGATCATAATCTGGATTAAACTTTTTGATTAAAGGAGATTTTTCTGATGAAAAGAACAAAAGTGTTGATCACAATACTCATCTCAATCATTGTTGTGCTATGTATGAATGTTTTTGTGCAGAAAAAATTCATCAGGACGTATACAATCACAGAACTCGAATATCGCGGATATTCTGTACAGGATGTCCAAGATATCGAAATCAAGCATTCTTATTTGAATCGTCTTCTTAGTTATAACGAGTGGAGAATATCGGTCGAATTTAAAAAAGAACCAGATGTTCTATTCTGGTTTACATATCGAGATGACAAGATCGTATTTCAAGGTGTTAGTTCTGAACCAATGCTTGATAAAGAAGCTATTCACGGTTATTCAGAAAAATATAAAAATGGAACATTGTTGAAATAAGATAATCAGGGAGGTGAACAGATGAAAAAGATAGTTTTGGTACTTTTCCTATTTTTTGGACTTGCAACAGTAGGAGGATACTGTGTCCTTGATCATCTTTTCCCAAAAGCAGCCCCAATCATCTGTCCAGATGAATCAGAGCTGATTTCTATCTCTGTGGGGACCAACAGTGATGTATTTTCCATTTTGGAACCAACTGAATACCCAGAAATCTTGAATATTCTTTCTGAAGCAGAACCTACAAGAACGATGAGTGTTAATGATTATCCAAGTGTAAGACCATATTACACCCTTGTGTTAACCACTTCATCGAGAGAATATCGCTACTTTATTTATGAAGATCGAGGACAGACTTACATTGAAATCCCATATGAAGGTATTTATGGTTCAGACAAACAATTGCTTGATCTGATCATCGAATAATGCAGAAAAGGAGGGCAGAAAATGCAATTTACTTTTGAAACAAACTACAACCAGAAAACACTTTCCGTTATGGCAAAGTGCATTCGAAAAATCGCAAGAAAAGCGAAAAGTAAAAGAAGCCATCTTTTCGGATGGGTTGTCGTTGCGTTGGCCCTTTTTCTGTCTTTTGTAAGTGGAGAAGAAGGGTTTGTGATCGATGGTAAAAAGATTCTGACTTGGATGGTTGCTGCAATCATCGTTATTACGTTATTTTTTGAAGATTATATCAATGGCTATTTTGCCAAGAAACGTCTTTTAAAGGGAACCGAAAAAGCTGTATCAGTCTTTGATACAGCTGCAGACACTTTCACTTCTGAAACTGCAGTTGGTAAATCTGAATTTGCTTATGACAGAATCATGCATATTGCAGAAACTGATGATTATTTTGTATTTATTTTCAGTGAAAACCATGCACAGATCTATGATAAAAAGAGCTGTACAGGTGGATCGATTGAAGAATTTAAAAGATTCCTGAGTGAAAAAACAGGAAAGCCAGTAGTGACAGTAAAGG
>JAFYOL010000196.1 GCA_017560205.1 Erysipelotrichaceae bacterium
ACGATAGCCACAATCATCGCTCCAACACCAAGAACCAGTGAAACTGGGAAACAGCGGTTGATGTAATCGTTCACCGTTTCGTTTTCATAGTAGTACGATGGACCAAAGTCAAACTGAGCAACATCGATCATGTAATCAATGTACTGTTCAGTCACCGGACGATCCAGATTGTACTTCTTGTTCAGGTTTTCAATAATCGTAGGATTCAAAGGCTTATCACGGTCAAACGGTCCTCCTGGAAGGGCTCGGCTCAGCCAGAATGTAATAGTCGCAATAACGAATACGACGACAACACCCATTGCCAGACGCTTAAGAATGTATTTAAACATGCGTCATTCTCCTTTCTTCATGAATGCTTCAATTTCTTCAACAGTTTTTGGAATACCCGCTGAGAGTACTTCACAACCATCTTTTGTCACCAGAATTGTATCTTCGATACGAATACCAATTTCTTCATCATCGAAATATAACCCAGGTTCAAGAGTAAACATCATATCTTCTTCAAGAATCATTCCATCATGATCACCAACATCATGAGTATTCAACCCAATGAAATGTCCTGACCCATGGAAATAATACTTGTCGATTTCTTCTACAGTTGAAATCTTGCCAATCTTGACAAGTTCTTCTGCCATGACTCTTTTTGAAATCAACTGAAGTTCACCCTTCAATTGACCAGGCTTTGTAGCAGCAAGTGCTGCATCCAGACCTTTCAGTACAGCGTTGTACAACTGCTTCTGACGTTCTGTGAACTTCCCATTGACTGGATAAGTTCTTGAAACATCAGTACAGTAGTGATCCCACTGTGCACCTAAGTCAAACAGAATCATGTCCCCATCCTTAGTCTTGGTGTTGTTGTCAACATAATGCATGATACATGCATTTTTACCAGTTGCAGCAATTGTCCAGAACGCAGGAATCTTGACGTTGTAGCTTTTCAGCACAAAGTCATAATATGCTTCAATCTGGCACTCAGTCATTCCAGGCTTCATGTTCTTCAGCATGTTCTTGACTGCTTCTTCTGTAATTGCCGCTGACTTGCAATGGGCTTCAATCTCTTCTTTTGATTTCACTGTTCTCATTGAACAGATCTTCTGATATGCATTGTGCATCGTGATGTATGGATAAGCTTTCTGAAGCTCATGTGCGATACGCTGTTCAGGATTGAGCGCATAACTCATTCTCCAGCGTGCCATGTCCATGTAGACATCCTGTACATCATTTTTAAACATCAGTCTTGAAATCACATCTTCCCATGTTTCCATTGGAACGATGTTGTTGATTCCAGTGTCTTTCTGAAGCTGTTCTTTATCGAACTTTACACCAGTCCATCTCATTTCACGTTCTGTCGGAATATGCATGAACAATGTTTCAGAAACTTTACCGTTGATCTTTGATGCAAGATAAATAGCACCAGGTTCTTTCACACCAGTCAAATAAACAAAATTACGATAAGGTTCAAACAGATAGTTTTCATCATCTGTTGATTCAATCATCTCGCCGCTATGGACAAAATAGATTGAATTGTCCATCATCCAGTCTGTCAATTCTTTTCTTTTTCTGATATAGAAGTCTGTTGCTAACATCTCAAAGTCCTCCTGAATGTAGAAAATTTTTCAAAGCATTTGATTCAGTTATAAACTTATGTTCACAATTCTATCACAAAACAAGATTTTCACAAGGTTTCCGAAACCTTTTTGTACACATTTCCGCAAATTTTTTCTGTAAAAATGTAAATTGTTTCATAAAATGCTTTGTATTTTCATAAAATACTCTTGTATAATAAACTCATACGTTACGTAGGAGTCAACCGGAAAATGAAAACAAATCAGGAATATACTGTCAATGAATTCGCAAAACTATGCAATACAACGGTACGTACCATCAATCACTATGAAGAACGTGGATTAATCAAGCCGCATAAGATTCTTGAAAATGGATATCGTCTCTTTCATCTTTATCAAGTTGATCAGATTTCATCCATCATGTTGTACAAAGATTATGGATTCTCTTTAAAACAGATTAAAGAAATGATGACCAGCACCAACTTCGATACACAGATCCATCATTTAAACCTTCAGAAAAAAATGATTGAAGCACAGAAAAAAAGCCTCCTTGAAAAAGAAACCCGTATCAACTACACATTGAATGAAATTCAGAAAGCATCTCAGCCTGATAAAATTCATTTTGAAACCATCATCGCACAGCACTTAGATATTACACCTGTACTCCATGAATCAGATAGTTTCTTAGTGAATTATCTTTCCAATGGATTTAGAAACGGTGTCATCATCAGCCCTTATGAAAATCGTATCACAGGATTTTATTCAACGGGTTCAAATGGTACAAAGACCATTTTCGGTGAATGCATCTGCACTTACATGGCAGAAAAAGGCTATGATGTACAGACTGTACTGAACTTTTTTAAAGAAACTGCACAGCAACATGGAATCCCTGTAAGTGATATTTATGGAGAAACCATCTTCGAAACAGAAAACATGTATTTGTTTAAATACTATATGATGTGTGATCCAAAGCAGTAGTTTCTTATAAGAAAACGTTTTCTCTTCAATTTATATAACAATAATAAAGTCAGGTTGTTTAAACAACCTGACTGTTTTTTATTTAATACCAGGAAAGTACTCTAGAATTCATGAAAATGACCCCACTTGAAACCATGTAGGGCTTATGGTAATCTATAATCACTCAAAAGAAGAAGTTATTGGCATATACGCATACTGAATTGAATAGGTTGAGTTGAATGTCAAAG
>JAFYOL010000197.1 GCA_017560205.1 Erysipelotrichaceae bacterium
ATGCTTGAAAAAATCGATCAAACTGAAGAAAATTTAGTTAAAGAAGTTGAAGTGCTTGGTTGTCTGGACTGCATGGGTTCAAACATGGCATGTGCCGTGCCTACACTCATGAAGGGTCTGGATGATCAGAGTGCTGAGGAAGGAGAATGAGCATGAATAACAAGGAAACTCAAATTGATAACCTGGTTGATCTTCTGGATGGTTACACAGTTAAGGGTGGTCACCATCTGAATGTTAACGTCTTTACAAAAGAAACTCTGCTGGATGCACAGGCTCATCCTGAAAAGTATCCACAGCTGACTGTTCGCGTAAGCGGATATGCAGTTAACTTCGTTAAGCTGACTAAGGCTCAGCAGGATGAAGTTATCTCTCGTACATTCCATCACTCTGTTTAATGATTGAAGGAAGAATTCATTCCCTGGAAAGTTTTGGCACAGTAGATGGGCCTGGCGTTCGACTTGTTGTCTTTGTCCAGGGATGTCCGATGAGATGCCTTTACTGCCATAATCCAGATACCTGGAAGATGGATGGTGGAACGATGATGAGCATTGATGATATCATGAAGCTTTATGATCGCAATGCACCGTTCTATCGACAGGGTGGAATTACTGTCACTGGTGGTGAACCATTGATGCAGAAGGATTTTGTCGCAGAACTTTTCAAAGAATCCAAAAAGAAAGGGATTCATACATGTCTGGATACATCGGGGATTGCCTATGATCCAAAACATCCTGAAAAGTTTGATGAACTGCTCAATCACACAGATCTGGTTTTACTGGATATCAAAAACATTGATCCTGAAAAACATATCAAAGTGACTGCACAGCGCATTGACAACATCATTGCCTTTGCCCACGAACTTGATCGTAGAAACATTCCAGTCTGGATTCGACATGTTTATGTTAATTCAGAATTGAATACAGATGATGAATTAAGAAGATTGGGTGAGTTTATGGCGCATCTGAAAAACATCAAAGTTCTTGATGTTCTGCCTTATCACACCATGGGGAAAGTCAAATATGACAACCTCAACATGAAATATCCTTTGGAAGGTGTCAAAGATGCGACAAAGGATGAGGCAGCAGTGGCCAGAGGCAAGATTCTTGCAGGAATGAAATCGGAACGAAAGAAAATGAAAGAAGCACAGATCGTATGATCTGTGCTTTTTTTCTGTTTGCGGTGTAGGAACCGCACTCAAAAAAGAGATGAATAAGCAGGATTTGACAGTGTTTCAGATTAAATTTCATTTTATGAAATATTTTTCATATGAATTTAACATTTTTTAATATTCTTTTAACATAAGAAGTAAAATACATTTACAAATATCTAAAATAGGTCCATAATGAAAATAAGAAAGCGGTTACATTCTTGTAACCAGGAGGCACATATGAAACGTTTGTTTAAACTTTTATTGGCAACCATCATGGTTTTGAGTATGGCAGCATGCTCAAGCAATGAACCAAACACAGGAAATAATACTCCTGACGAACCAGAAGATCTGTATGTGATCGACACAACATCATTTGATGATCTGGTTGCAAAAGCTCAAGAAGAAGGCGGACCAATCAGAATTTATTCAACTCACTCATCTGTAGAAAAGGGTGCAGCTCTGTTTACTGCTAAATATGGTATTGAAGTTGAATTCACTCAGATTGGCGATGCTGAAATGATTGAAAAAGTTGCGAATGAAGTACGCGCTGGTGTTGAAGGCGGCGTTGACCTGATTTTTGTTCAGGATGGTGCTCGTCTGAAGAATGAATTGCTTGATACTGGTTATGTTGTGAACTACGTAAATGAAAGAATCGCAGCAATGCTTCCTGAAGAAGACCTGTTCCCACTGGTATTCCAGTACTGCTCAAAAGTATTTATCTATAATAGTGAAAACCAGGATGGTTCTCGTTGGGAAAATATCTGGGCTGTAACTGACCCAGCTAACTATGGTCTGTTCCAGATGAAGGATACTGGTTCAGAAGGTGTTAACGCAAACTTCTTCACTATGCTGCTGAAAGAAGAAAACATCCAGAAACTGGAAGAAGCTTATAAAGATTACTACGGAACTGATCTTGTTCTGACTGAAGAAAACGCTGCTTATGAATGGATTAAGCTGGCTTACCAGAATGGTCTGATCCTGGGTACATCTGATACTAAGATTTGTGAAGCTGTTGGTGCAGCTGGGCAGAATCAGGATTTCATCGGTTTGTTCACTTTGAACAAATATGCTAAGAAAGATGAAAAGGGTCTGATCCTGGAAATCGCTGATGATATGAATCCTATTGCTGGTTTCTTCTATCCAATCTATGGTTTGATTTCTGCTAAGGCTGAACATCCATATGGTGCACAGGCTCTGCTTGAATACCTGTACACACCTGAAGGTTGGGCACCTTGGACTTCACGTGTAGGTGATTACAGCGCTAATACTGAAAATGCACCTGCTAAAGGTGACAAGACAATCGCAGAATGGTCTAAAGTTCTGGTAAGAGAAGATGCTGCATTCGTAGCTGAACATCGTGCTGAAATGGAAGACTTCATTCAGAGTATTGCCCAGTAACTCAGTAATTTCTAGTATATAAAGCTGTAATGAATTCATTACAGCTTTTTCATTAAAGAAAGGGGATCCTTATGAAAAGAAAAATAAATCATCTGCTGGCTTTTCTTAAAAAACCCCAAAACTTGATTCTTCTGTTTTTTGTCGTCACTCTCGGATATTTGGTTTTGTTTCCTTTGGTCTGCATTGTCAAAGATACATTTGTTGTTCATGCTTCAGAAGTGATGCGTGTCAAAGGTTCAAAAATTGGTGATTTTACAACTTATCACTGGGTCAAAGTTTTTGCGGATAAAAATAGTGCAACTATTTTCTATACTCCTTTGTTCAATACCATGAAGGTTGCTTTAGGGGCATGCTTTGTGGCTATTTCCTTTGGTGGATCTTTTGCATGGCTTGTTACTCGTACGGATTTAAGATGGAAAGGGATTCTGACAAAGCTGTTCATGTTCCCTTATATCATGCCTAGCTGGACGTTGGCTCTTGCCTGGATGAACTTCTTTAAAAACTCTACAGTTGGTGGTGCACAAGGTATTTTTACAGCGTTGACAGGAATTGTTACTCCAAACTGGTTTGCTTATGGTGGCTTTCCAATCACGATGGTCATTGGGCTTCACTATGCTCCATTTGCTTATATCCTGATTGGGGGTATTTTAAGAAATATGGATGCAAATCTTGAGGAAGCTGCTATCATTCTGAAGACAAAGCGTTCAAGGATGTTTATGGAAATTACCATTCCTATGGTTATGCCTGCAGTTCTTTCTACCTTTATCCTGGTTTTCTCAAGTGCAATGAGTGCTTTTGCAGTACCTCAGTTCTTGGGGCTTCCAGTACGCTATTATGTATTAACAACACAGATGTTCAGAAATCTGAATGGTACTAATCCTGGATATGGATATATTATTGCCTTGGTGATGATTCTGATTGCTTTGATTATCATGTTTGTCAATCAGGCAGTTATTGGTAAGAGAAAATCCTATACAACAGTTACAGGAAAGAGTGCCAATATTTCTCAGTTCAAATTGAAGAAATTCAGAACACCGATCAGTTCCCTGTTCCTGGTTCTGGTTCTGTGTGTTTCTGTTATTCCGATGATTTCCTTCCTGCTTCAGTCTATGATCAAGATTCAGGGGAACTATTCTCCTTCGAATTTCACGCTTGATTTCTGGATTGGTGCAGCAGCTGCAAGTGACAAAATCAATGATAAAGCTGGTATTTTGATTAATGCTGATGTATGGAAAGGTTTATTCAACAGCTTGAAGCTCTCTATTGTTGCAGCTTTGGGTGCAGGTACATTTGGGTTCCTTGCAGGTTATGCCATTGTTAAGCAGAGAGGAACATGGTTGTCTCGTTTTGTTGAAAACCTGACATTTATTCCTTACCTGATTCCAAGTATGGCATTTTCTGTCATTTATCTGTCGATGTTTGCGGTACGCCATGGCCCGATTCCAGCGTTGTATGGTTCGTTCGCAATCCTTGCTATTATCGGTACAGTCAAGTATCTGCCGATGGCTTCGCGTTCTGGTGTCAATTCAATGCTTCAGCTGAGTCATGAGATTGAAGAAGCTGCTATGATTGTTGGTGTTCCTTGGTGGAAACGTATGACTCAGATTATTGTGCCTATTCAGAAGTCAACAGTTATTTCTGGTTATCTTCTGCCATTTATTTCGAGCATGCGTGAATTGTCATTGTATGTCCTTCTGGTCACTCCAGCCAATAAAGTGTTGACAACGATTCTGTTCCAATACAATGAAAAAGGCTGGGATCAGTATGCCAATGCCATTAACTTTGTCATCATCGTCTTTGTTTTGGTGATTAACTTTGGTATTGAAAGACTGACAGGAGCTTCAATTGAAAAAGGTGTAGGAGGTTAAGATTATGCCAGTTATCCGTTTAGTAAATGTAACAAAAAAATTCGGCAATTTCGTAGCCGTAGATAATTTGAATATGACCATTCAAGATGGTGATTTTGTCTCTCTTCTGGGGCCTTCGGGGTGCGGTAAGACAACAACACTGCGTATGATTGCAGGTCTTGAAACACCAACTGAAGGTGAAATCTACATCGATGATACGCTTGTGTTCTCTGAAGAAAAGGGTATTAATCTTTCTCCAGATAAGCGTAATGTAGGGTTCCTGTTTCAAAACTATGCATTGTGGCCTCACATGACTGTTTATAAGAACATCGCATTCGGGCTTGAAAACATGAAGTGGAAAAAGGAAGACATTGACAAACGTGTTAATGAACTGCTGAAAACCCTTCAGATTGAAGAGTTCAGAGGAAGATATCCGGCAGAACTTTCAGGTGGTCAGCAGCAGCGTGTTGCCATTGCGCGTACACTTGCAACGAATCCTGCTATTTTGTTGATGGATGAGCCGTTAAGTAACCTGGATGCAAAGTTAAGAAATGGCATGCGTGCTGAATTGAAACGTCTGCATGCAACATCCAAGTCAACATTTGTTTATGTAACTCATGACCAGTCAGAAGCCATGACGCTGTCAACACGCGTCTGTCTGATGGATCGTGGTGTTCTACAACAGTATTGCCCACCACTGGAACTTTATGGTGAACCAACAAATCTGTTTGTTGCCGATTTCATGGGTAATCCGACAATGAATTTTGTGGATGTCAAAGCCCGCAAGAGTGAAAATGGTATTGAACTGACATGTCCTAGCATGAATCTGACATTCCATCCTCTGCAGGAAACTGAAATTAATGAAGCAGATGACTATGTATTGGGCCTTCGTCCGGAAGCTGTTCTGATTCAGGAAGATGGACAGATTGAGGGTACAGTTATTTCTTCTTTGCCAAGCGGCATGGAAACAACTCTCAGTATTGAAGTTAAAGACATCCGTCTGTCCAGTGTTGTCTTTGGAAACATTGACTTCGCAATGGATTCAAAAGTCAACCTGACTTTCAAGGGAAATACTTATATTCTTTTCAACAAACGTACTCGCAACAAAGTTGGCATGGGTGCATTAACAATCAAATAAGGAAGTGAAATGATGAACTCTGGGAAAGAAGATACAATCTATGGGTGGATAGAGTGGATACCTAACGTTGTTTTGTTAGGTGTTCTGTGGCTGCTGACAAGTCTTCCTCTCTTTACGATTGGTGCATCAACAACAGCGCTTTATTCCTGTTTCTTTCAATTCAGACAGGATCACCGCAGAAAACTGATTCCTCTTTTCTTTGAACAGTTCAAGTTTCACTTTAAACAAGCTACAATTATCTGGCTGATTTGTTTTCCAGTAACGGTTGTCCTTGGAGTTGAACTTCTTTACTGCATTGAAAACAGTGAAGAACTCATCTTTGTGCTCAGTGGAACAGCTGTTGGAGTTTTGTTTACCTTTCTCTCGTTGGTTCTGGTCACAGTTTTTGCCTATCTTGCAAAGTTTGAAAATACCATCACCAAAACCATTCTAAAATCACTTCAAATTTCCTTGAAAGATTTCTTTCGATCTGTGCTTAATCTTGTTCTGCTGATTTCAATCACTTTTCTGATTGTTTCACTGTTTCCGCAGTTTCTTCTGATTTATGGAGGAATCATCTGCTTTGTGCTCAGCATTAACTTTGAACAGATGTTTAAAAAGAATATTCCTGGAGGAAGAGGTTCAAAAAGATTTTAAAAAGATTCGTGGGTTTATGGTAAAAAACTGTAAAATGATACGATGATAATCAAAAGGCTCATGAAATCAATCATGAGCCTTTTGATTATTTGAATTCTTCGATTTTTCTATTGAGTGCTTGTGCGCCATCTCTTTGACCTTTGCCTAAAACAGTAGCGCCATTGAGGACCTGTTCACCTTTGTCCAGTTTTTCGAGTTCACTCTTTTTTACCAGATAGCCAGTAACACGCACAACATCGCTGTCTGCAGTGTAGCCACTGAAATATCGTACATTCATTTCAAAGGAACCTTTGATGATGTCGACCAGTGCTTCTGGAGTTTTTGTCCATGTGGATTCAAAAGTAAAGATATCGCCAGCTCCTGTAGGGAAATACTTGTGGAATCG
>JAFYOL010000198.1 GCA_017560205.1 Erysipelotrichaceae bacterium
ATTAATTCGTCACTATCTTGGGTAACATTTCGATGACAACCAAGTATAATAGAGACAGGAGTGTGATGATATGAAAGTATTGCTTCTTAATGGAGGGCCTCATCCACAAGGTTGTGTGGCAACAGCACTGGAAGAAATTGCCAGAGTGCTGAAAGTAGAAGGAATTGACAGTGAGATTGTCTGGATTGGTAATCAGCCTGTAGCAGGATGCATTGGCTGTGGTCTGTGCAGAAAAGATGGACAGTGTTTCAGGCAGGATGGTGTCAATGCGTTTATTGAAAAGGCCAAAGAATGTGATGGCTTTATCTTTGGATCACCAGTGCATTATGGAAGTGCATCCGGTGCAATTACGTCCTTTTTAGATCGTGCTTTCTATTCAGGATCAATTCATTTCAGAGGCAAACCGGGTGCCTGTGTTGTTTCTTGTCGTAGAGGTGGCAATACGGCTGCCTTTGATCAGCTCAACAAGTATTTCACCATCAATCAGATGCCGGTGGTTTCATCACAGTACTGGAATCAGGTTCATGGTACAAGCCGCATTGAAGTGCTTCAGGATAAAGAGGGGATGCAGATTATGCGTACTTTAGGTCATAACATGGCATGGCTACTCAAGTGCATTGAAGCAGGAAAAGAAAAAGGGATTGAGTTCAATCCTGCACATGAACCACGAGTTCATACAAACTTTATCTAACGAAAAAGAAGTTCATTTGAACTTCTTTTATAATCTGTGTTGAATGAAATTGGCAATCTTGCGTGCCATTTTCAGATAGCCTTCTTTTGATGGGTGCAGACCATCTGGAAGAAGCAGTTTCTGAATTTCAGGAATATCTGGTGTAATACCGCTTTCTGAAAACAGGTCAAGTACAGGAATGCTGTGATTTTCACAGACATCCATGATGGCTTTTCTGTAATCCAATAAACACAATCCATTTTCAGCTCTGACTTTCCAGTTGCGATATCCTTTGAATCCAGAGGCTTTCATCGGAGTAATAAACATGACATCTGCCAGTGGGTATTTCTTCTGCAGACCATCACAGATCGTATTCAAAGCCCCGTAGAAAGTTTCCGCATCATAGGAATCAACTGTACCTAAAGGAAGTGCATGGTTGCAGTCATTGATGCCGCCAAAGACAATGATGATATCTGATTCAGGGTCCATCTTGTCATAACGATCGACGAAAGGCTGATCCCATCCAGGTCCTTTTGTGATGCGTGTTCCGGCAATGCCATAATTGTTGATGCGTTTTACAGGCAGCATATCTGCCAGATAATGTGCCCAGCTGACATCATTGTTTCCGACACCCTGTGTAATGCTGTCACCAAGACAACTGATTACTTTACCTTCAAGCCAACTTTTTTCCATACTGTTTACCTCGTTTTTCTCATTATAACATATCTTGATAAAACAGGGATGTCTCATGGAAAGTTCTTCAAAAAGTGATAGAATAGAACTGTTAAAGGAGGTGCAATATGAAAATATTAATGATTAATTTACCTTATGCAGGACATGTTGTACCTACAATTGGACTAATCCAGCAGCTGATTCAAAAGGGCTGTCATGTGACTTATCTGATGCCTGAAGACTGGCAAAGCAGAATATCAGAGAGCGGAGCTGATTTTGTAGGATATCCTAATCATCCACAGTTGTCTGAACAGATGAAAAATGCCTGGTCAATGGCTGAGAAAATCGTTGATGAGTATGATTTAGTGCTGTATGAACAGTTTTTCTTTTTGGGAAAACATCTGGCAGATAAATACCACAAACCTGCAGTACGCATCTTTACTGCACCTGCCACAAATCAGAAACTGATGCAGGAATACATTCAAAGTGGTCCTTTGTCTATTTTTCGCTATCGCTGGATTGCCCATGCATTTACCAAAGATATCGCAAAGGGAATACCTTTGAAAACAGATAACTGGCTGGATGAAATCATTGAAAACCCACCTGCATTGAATCTGGTCTATACATTAAAAGAGTTTCAGCCTTATGTCGATGAATTTGATCAAAACATGTATCAATTTATAGGACCATCCGTCTATCAAAGAGAAAAACAGGAATTTGATTTCATCAAGAAAGATCGTCCTGTCATCTATATTTCATTAGGTACTATTGTCAAAGGGGCAGCATCATTCTTTAAGATGTGCATTGAGGCGTTTGAACATGAAGATGTTGATGTCATCATCTCAACAGGAAAGAAGTTCAACCTCAACAAGTTAAAACATGTCCCTGAAAATATTCATCTGTACAACTATGTTCCTCAGCTTCAGGTTCTGAAAATGAGTGATGTATTTGTGACCCATGGTGGAATGAACAGTGTTTCTGAAGCCTTTGTCTACAATGTTCCACAGGTTGTGATTCCTTTTTCATCGGATCAGCCAGTGAACGGGCAGTGTGTAGAGAAAATAGGTGCAGGAAAGCAGCTGTCGTTGTCAGCACTAAACAAAGATATTTTGAAAAATACTGTATTTTCAGTGATGAACGATACAGAAATAAAAAAGAATTTAAAGAAAATCAGAAATCTGATTTGTGAATCTGCAGGAAATGAAGGAGCTGCAGAGATGATCATTGAGGTCATTCGTCGAAAAGGAGATTAACTATGATTAAAGTAGCGTTTATGTATGATTTTGATAAGACCTTATCCCCGAAAGACATGCAGGAATTTGGGTTTCTTCCTTCTTTAGGATTTGATGATCCTAAGAAGTTCTGGGAAGAAGTCAGTGCTTTTAAAACAGAAAATGAAATGGATGGTATCCTGGCTTATATGCATATGATGATTGAAAAGTCAGAACAGGCAGCAAAACCTGTACGACGTGAAGATCTGGTTGCCTTGGGCAAGGGTGTCGAACTGTTTCCTGGGGTGAAAGACTGGTTTGAACGAGTGAATGAAGAAGGCAGAAAGTTAGGTCTTGATGTCGAACATTACATTATTTCATCTGGATTGACAGAGATTATTGAAGGTACTGAGATTGCGGACTGTTTCAAGAAGATTTATGCGTGCCGCTATTATTATGATGCACAGGGTGTTGCCAAGTGGCCGGCACTGGTGGTCAACTATACGACAAAGACACAGTACATTTTCCGTATCAACAAACAGGTTTTAAATGCGTCAGAAGATGTTGCGTTGAATCAGTATACCGATGCAAAAGAAAGACCGGTTTCTATCTCCAACATGGTTTATATTGGGGATGGTCTGACAGATGTACCTTGTATGAAACTGGTGAAACAGTATGGTGGTCACAGCATTGCGGTGTATCATCCGGAAGGGAAGAAATCACAGAATCTTGCCAAGGAGCTGGTGAGTGCAGAACGTGTTCATTTTACAGCACCTGCTGACTACACTCAGGGAAGTGCGATGGAAACACTGGCATTTGCGATTTTAAAGGAAATTGCAGCTCGTGCAGAACTGGATCATCTTGCACAATTGAATGTGAAATAGGGTGAAATCGAAAGATTTCACTTTTTTCGACGAATTTTTTACACTCATCTCAATAGACTGTTGCAGAGGTGATTGAATGCAGATACCATATCAGGTAATTCGCATGGCAGATGAGAACTACGCTGTCATGCCTTATGTATCCCAGATTGATTATAGTTATCTGGCAAAAGAGTTGTGTAAAGAGGGAATCCGCAGAGTACTGGCTGTCTTTGGGTATACCTGTTTATCTTTTTCTGAAAGGGGAATGGATGTCTTTTTAGGGCAGCAGGAGCTGACCTGTGTTGCCAGTTTTCTTTATGCGCAGCATCAGAAAAAAGAATTTGATATCACAACATCCATGAGTGTCGTTCATATTAAAGTGCTGAAGGATGATCCTTTTGAATGTATGATTCAGAAAAATACACATCAAAGCATCAAAGAGTCTGAAATCAAGCGAGGATTATGTCATGTCCAATGAACTGGTGCATCTGGTAGCCAATGCCCAAAGAAGTACACAGGTCAAAGCTTACCTGCAGACCAGAGAAAATCATTATGCTTATCCTGTTTATGATGCAGTGATGATGGGGGATGTTGAACAGGTCAAATCTTTTCTATCCAATGAACATATCTTGAATTATCAGCTTGAAGTAACTTCTCATCAAAGTCGTATTGGACTGGAAAATCCGATGCATTATCCAGCTCGAATTGAACCAGGTGCTTTGATTAGAAAAGGGGTAGAAATTGAAAAAGATGCAGTTATTTTAATGGGGGCTGTGCTGAACACAAAAGCGAAAATAGGCACAAAGACCATGATTGATATGAATGCAGTGATTGGCTCAGGTGCACAGATTGGAGCACGTTGTCATATTGGAGCAGGTGCAGTTGTGGCAGGGATGATGGAGCCTGCGTGCATTGATCCTGTCGTCATTGAAGATGATGTGCTGATTGGTGCCAATGCCGTTATTTTAGAAGGGATAAAAGTAGGACATCACAGCATCATCGGTGCAGGGGCCATCGTCACTAAAAATGTGAATCCCTATAGTGTCATGGTGGGAGTCCCTGCCAGAAAAATCAGAGAAAACAAACAGGAATCCTGCATTGAACCAGAATTAAGATAAAACCTGCATCTGCAGGTTTTAATTTTGTCTGTAGTTTTTTGTGATTCGAATGACTTTCATGTAGTGTACATTGGTACCGACTTCATCATTGATGTTTTGAGGTGGAATGTGTTCATCCATCTGCCAGATGCGTTCAATTACACAGCTTTCCAGATTCTGAGTGCTGTTTTCAGTGGTGGTTGAACATGAACATCGGCATTCATTGTTTCCGCTGCATTGAGGGCAGTCATCCCCGCAGCAATGAAATTCCTGATTGGCCTGATTTGCACAGTCATTGAAGTCTTCCGGGTTGTCATAGCCTTGTTCAAAGGTTTTGATGGTTTCATTTTTAATCTGATTTAATGTCATTTTCAGTTCGTTCATAATTTCCGTCCTTTCAAATTCAGTGTATTCAATTCATTCAAAAGTGTGCCAAAGTACAGGGAAAAACTGCAGGGATGAATACATTGATAGAGAAAGGAGAGAGTGACATGGCTAAAATCTTTGTGTATGATCCTTCCAGCAATCAGATGTATACCCTGTATCGTGAAGAAAATGATCCAATGCCGTATTCCTATAATCGTACCCTTCTGGTGCGTGAGTTTCGCGGTTCCAGCAACTCAACGGTGCTGTGGACGACAACCACTGCCATGGAAGCGTGGAATACCACACGAAGAAACTATGGTTCAGGGATTCCTGTCGGATATGCATTTAAGCGCATCTGGGAAGGTGGTCACGGACTTCAGTCGCAGCATTATGCCGGTGTATCCTTTGATGTAGGACAGCGCTTGACACAGACACAGCGCAATCGCATCTATAACACAGCACAATCTTTAGGTGTCTGGGGTTATGTGGAACCTTTAAGCATGACACCGACATGGGTTCATTTTGATCGACGTTATGCACCAGGTGCCTGTGGGGGTACAGCGGGATTTCCAACACTGCGACAAGGTGCAGTCAGTACGTATGTGCTGATTTTGCAGGATGCATTAAATGCCTTAGGCTATTCAACCCAGATGCTGGATGGCAAGTTCGGCAATCTGACACGCAATGCAGTCCTTCAGTTTCAAAGAGCCAATGGACTTAGTGCAGATGGAATTGTCGGTTGTCAGACCTGGCGTGCTTTGGCCAATGAAGCTGTAGGCATCGGCAGAACACCAACAGTCATTGACCCATAAGAAAAAGAGGATACATTTGTATCCTCTTACAGTTCATTTAACAGTTTTGTACATCCTTCCAGTACATCGCGATAAGTCTCTTCAAAGTTGCCTGTATACCATGGATCGGCAATGTTTCTATTCAGAAGCGTTCTGATTTTATCATGATATTTTTCAGGGACTAAGCGCTGGGCATAACGGATATTGGAAAGGTCCATACATAAAATCAGATCAAAGTCTTCAGCATCTTTCACAGTAAGCTGACGGGCATGATGCGGGATGCATGGAATGTTGTATTTTCGTAGGATTTCTCTTGTGCCATAATGGACACCATTGCCGATTTCTTCACGACTGACTGCTGCAGAATCAATCATAAATTCATGATTTCTTTTTGCCTGTGTGACAAGATACGTCATCACTGATTCAGCCATTGGACTTCTGCAGATATTGCCATGGCAGATAAATAAGATTTTATGCATAGTGATTTCCTTTTCTTTCTTAATGCATGTAAAACTCACCTGGATCTTTAGGTGGATAAATCATTCCGGTACCCCATGGAATCTGACTGTGTGTATATTGAGTTGATCCACTCTCTTTGGTTACAATCAGTAAAGTAACAGCGTCAGTATCATTGCTGGTACCGTCTAAAAACCACTCATATCTTGTGTTATTTGTTTTATCAAAAGCTTCATATTTTGTAATGATATGTGAGTCTTCTGAGGCATATGTATAATATTGATCGTTATATTTACTTGAGATTGTCAAATAAGGGTATTCAACTTTACCATGAATCATCATCTTTTTAAAAGTATATTCAATGGTGTAATCTTCAGTTTTAATATTCCTTGTAGCTCTTCCGCCATGTTCATCATAGAAATATTCTCTGACTTCCTGATCATTTTCATCTCTAAGATAAGTAATATCACCATTTTCAGAATATTCAGTGACATAATAATAACCTGTATCAAGCATCTTTGTGCTTGTGCTTATGCATTTACCCTCATTGGTATATTTCGTTATAATGATTGCATTATTATATGTTTCATATTCTGTTTGAGTGGTATAGCCTGTTTCACTGTCAGTTTCATAAATCCATTCCTGATAGTAACCATCTTCATGATAAAGTTTATATACATAATTCAATTCATCACCAACCATATAAGTAATGTAATTCTGATCAGTGTTTTCGTATCGACATACTTCAGTACGACCATTTGTTTCAGAACGGAAAAAACAATTGTTGCCTCCTGCATAAGTCTTTAAGAAATGATCTGCATCTTCATATGAATCAATATGAATGTCAATACGTGTTCCAACTTCAAAAATATCCTTTACATCCATCAATGCTGGGTTTTCACCTAAAGATAGAATTGAATAAACCATCTTATCGAGATCATCATACCATATACCACCTTTGAAGTTTGTTTTCTTTCCATCGCTGAATTGTTCAAATTTAATTGTTCCTTCACCGACGATACCACTTAAATCTTCTCTTATATCTTCATTCTGTGTATTCCATTGTAGATTCAAGTCAGCAGTAATGTCCTCATACCCTTCAGATTTTTTCATGCGATAGATAAAGAATTCTCCATATTCCGATATGTTGATATATTGGACAATTTCAGCATCTTCATCATACGAAATGATGAGTTCCTTAGGTGCTATATAGAAATGAACTGATTTTAAAAATTCTCTTTCAATCAGCGAAATGTCATCAATTTCTTTGAAATTGTATAAGTTATTGTATTTTGATGAAGAGGACGAACTGGATGTTTCATTGCATCCACAGAGTGCGATGAAGAAAAATACTAACAATATGTTTTTGATGATTTTCATATCGAGCAATACTCCTTTCTGAATGGAATCGCGATTTATTGAAAGATTATATCTGTTTTCTATATTTTACTCGAAATCAGGATTTCTTTTAAGAAATATGTTCTATATTGGTTTCTTTTTCCAATTTATGTGAAGTATAACACAATTGTTGCATTCGTTTAAGATTCTGTTATAATAAGAAAGCTTAATTTATTAAGCATAGAACTGATGAACAGTTTAATACTAAATATAAAGGAAGGAACACACAATGAAAAAATTATTTACTGTATTACTTTGTGGATTAATTGCGATGTCCCTGCTGAGCGGCTGCGGAAGCAAGAAGACTGAAGAAACACCAGCTACTGTTGGAGCAGCACTGCTGAACAGTTTCAATGAATATGTAAAGGCAAATCCTGAAGCAACTGCAATGGATATTGCGAACAATGTGATCACTAACTCTGTTATTCCTGCTGAATTGTCACTGATGACAATGGAAATTGAAGCAGGTTACCTGAACGGTTTCGATAACTTCGAAGTAACTGGTTTCGAACAGGGTGCTATCTTTGCGCCAATGATGGGTACTATTCCATTTGTTGGTTATATCTTTACACTGCCTGCAGGTGCAGATGTTCAGGCATTTATGGATTCACTGACTCAGAATGCAAACCTGAGATGGAATATCTGTACAGCAGCTGATGAAATGACAGTTTCTAACGTTGATAACACAGTATTCTTCGTGATGGCTCCATTGTCATTTGAAACTGCTGAATAACATCAACAATGCTAATCAGAAAGCGCAGGAATCTGCGCTTTTTTCCTAGGAGGTACTCTCATGCTTTTTTCAAGTCTACCTTTTCTCTACTATTTTCTGCCGGTTACACTGATTTTATACGGACTGGTACCAAAAAAAGGGAAAAATTTTATCTTGTTAATTACTAGTCTGTTTTTCTATGGATGGGGTGAACCAAAGACTATCCTTCTGATGATTCTTTCAATTACAGTTGGATATTTTGTGGGGATCAAGATTGAACAGAATCTTGGCACAAAGGTCGCAAAACGCTGGCTGATTGTGTCGGTCATCTTTAATTTAGGGATGCTGGGTCTGTTTAAGTATGCAGATTTCTTTATTTCAAATCTGAATCTGATTCCGTTTGTTTCTCTTCCATTGCTGAAACTGGCACTTCCGATTGGGATCAGTTTTTATACATTCCAGATTATGAGTTATACCATTGATGTGTATCGTGGTGACGTTTCAGCTCAGAAGAACTTTATTTCTCTGGCTGCGTATATTTCGCTGTTTCCACAGCTGATTGCAGGTCCTATTGTGCGATATAAGGATGTGGATGAACAGCTGACTCATCGTACGCATTCATCAGAGAAGATGGCGCTGGGTATTCGTCGTTTTGTGATGGGTCTGGCTAAAAAAGTACTGATTGCCAATCAGCTGGGTGAATTGACAGAACTGTTTTTAGCTTCAAAAGATCAGTCTGTGGTGTATGCCTGGATGTATGCGATTGCCTTTATGCTGCATATCTATTTTGATTTCTCAGGGTATAGTGATATGGCGATTGGTCTGGGGAAATTCTTTGGTTTTGATCTGCTGGAAAACTTCAATTATCCGTATATTTCAAAGTCCATTACTGAATTCTGGAGACGCTGGCACATTTCATTGGGGACATGGTTCAAGGATTATGTCTATATCCCGCTGGGAGGAAATCGTGTATCAAAATCACGTCATTTTATCAATATTCTGGTTGTCTGGTTTTTAACTGGTTTCTGGCATGGGGCAAGCTGGAATTTCATTGTCTGGGGATTGTATTTTGCGGTTATCCTGATGATTGAAAAGAATGTTCTTTTGAATGGATTGAATCGTTGCAAGGTCATCAATCATGTGTATGTCCTGATTCTGGTTTCCATCAGTTTTGTGATTTTCAATGCAACCGATTTATCTGCAGCTGTTGTCACACTCAAAACAATGTTTGGATTAGATGGTGCATCACTTTATTCAGCTGAAACAGCTTATATGATTTCCAACTATGGGTTTGTCTTGATTCTTGCAGCATTGGGTGCTACACCGCTGCCAAAGACAATCTTTAAGAAACTGAATCAGAATGCAATGATGCAGAAATTCTTTGATGTGTCGGAGCCTGTTTTGTTGGGTTTATGTTTTTTGATGATTACTGCTTATCTTGTGGATGGAAGTTTTAATCCATTCCTGTATTTCAGATTTTAGGAGGACGTTTTATGAATCGAGTACGATCAACGATTACAATCCTTCTTTTTATGGCGATTCTGTTTTCTTTGAGTTTTGTGTCATGGTTTAAATCTGAAACGCTTTATTCTGACAGTGAAAGAAGAGGTCTGCAGCGTTTTCCTGAATTGACTGTAGAAACATTATTCTCTGGTTCTTTCACAAGTTCATTTGAAACCTATACACAGGACCAGTTCCCATTGCGTGATGTGTTCAGAAAGATCAAGGCAATGGGGGCCTTTAACCTGTTTCAGAAGCAGGACAACAATGATATTGTCATTGATGATGATGCCATCTATAAACTGGAATATCCGCTTAATGAGTCCATGCTGGATCATGCCGCAGACAGATTTGAAAGCATATATAACACGTATCTGAAAGATACAGATGTTCATGTCTATTTCTCAATTGTTCCAGATAAGAATTACTATGCAGATGATTCTGCAGGATTGTTGAAACTGGACTACAATCATTTGTTTGAACACATGAAAGAGAACACACCTTTCATGACTTATCTGGATATCACGTCCATGTTGACAATCGACGATTTCTATCGTACAGATACACATTGGAGACAGGAAAAGATTACAGATGTTGCGGATTATCTGTTGAAGGAAATGAACACTGAATCAGATCTGAAGACGACAGAAGTCACATTGAATCTTCCGTTCTATGGTGTATATCATGGTCAGTCTGCATTGAATATTGAACCAGATTCCATTTCTTATCTAATGAGTGAATCTTTTGAACAGTGTGAAGTCATCAGCTACAGCACGGGGACGGCTAAACCGATTGAAATCTATAATATGAGTAAAGCATCAGGAAAAGATGCATATGAACTCTTTTTGAATGGTGCTGAGGCATTGATTGAAATCACAAATCCGAACGCAAAAACAGACAAGGAACTGATTCTTTTCCGTGATTCATTTGGAAGCAGTCTTGCGCCGCTTCTGATTGATGGTTATGCGAAGATTACACTTGTGGATATTCGTTATATGCAGTCATCTATGCTTGGTGATTTTATTGAATTTGATCAGCAGGATGTTCTGTTTATGTACAGTACTTTGCTTCTCAACAGCAGTCTGGTACTAAAATAATGAGAAATGAAAATGCAGTGAGTAATCACTGCATTTCTTTTAATATTTTTAAAATGGTTTTTGGTACACCGGCTTCATCGTTGGATGGAGCTACGTATTTTGCGATTTTTTTGACATCAGGGTGGGCATTTTTCATGGCATAGCTGTATTTGACTGCCTGAAGCATTTCTACATCGTTGAAATAATCCCCGAAGGCTACAGCTTTGTTTAAGTCCAGTTTCAGGATGTCTGCAGCTTTCTTTAATGTTGCACCTTTGGATTGACCTTTAGGGATGATATCCATCCAGATGCTTTCAGAGACCAGGACTTCAAATTCATTCTGATATTTTTTAAAGTGCGGGTAACAGTTTGCCTCGGATCCTTTTAAATCAAGAACTGAAATCTTGCAGAATGAATCCTGTATTTCGGCATAATCTTCAATGATTTTGTAGTCGGCATAAAAGCGTTCAATCTGTTTTATCACATCTGGGTTATGAGAACGCACATAAGCTGTGTTTTTACCGCACAAAACAGGTGTGCAGCCTAATGATTCAGACAGTTCTACAAATTCATGAATGCTTGCATCAGGTAAAGTATTAAAATGCAGAATCTGGTTCTGATAGATGCAGATGCCGCCGTTTTCTGCGATATACAATAGATCATCACGCTTGTTCATCTTTTCATAGATGCTTGTAAACTGACGTCCGCTGCAGATGCCAAACAGGATATTTTCCTTTTTTAATGTATCAATGATGTCATGAATGTTTTCTGGAGTATTTTTATGTGAGTCCAGCAGACATCCATCCATGTCACTTACAATCAGTTGAATCATAGGTATCTCCTTTAAATCTATGATTATTGTACCTGAAAAAGATGACAATTGATACTAAATGTCACTATGTATCTGATTGAATTGGTCTATAATGATGGTGTTGGAGGATGAAGTATGAACATTTGGATGATGATGCTTCCATGCATTGGTCTTGCATTGGATGATTTTATTCTCATGATGGGAAAAGGGGCAACACTGAAAGATCTGACGACTGAAAAGACAACGGCATATGCAGGTATTTTCGGTTCTGTGAATCTGTGTGCTGCTTTGATTGGATATCTGGTTGCACTGGTGTTTGGTGGAATGCTGGTTGTGAAAGTCAATGCCATGATCTGTGCTTTGATTTTTCTGGTATTGGGGATGTGGTTTGTGCATAAGGCACTGACACGCAAAGGAATTGTGGAACGTCTGGATTTGAACTTTAACTGGAAACAGTGTGTCAAGATGGCGATCATCACAAACATTACGACAATTTTCTATGGTATGGCTAATGGAATGATGGGTTCTTCTTTGATTCTTCTGCTTTTGTGTGCGTATCTGACATGTTTTGTGGCTGTGTTTGTGGCACTTCGTATTGGTTATGCTTATGGGTATCGCTTTGGTCGTGGTATTCAGGGTGTTGGTGGTGCTTTGCTTCTGATGATGGCACTGAGTGTCTGGTTTAAATTTCTGAGGTAGCTGCCATGGATAAGAAAAACAACACAAAGGAATTTCTGGCAGAGAGTCTGCGTCTTTTGATTCAGAGAATGCCATTTCATTCGATTACCATTAAGAAAATCTGTGATGAAGCAGGGGTTGTGCGTGTCACGTTCTATAATTATTTTGTCGATAAATATGATGCACTGGATTATCTGGTTCAGACTGATTTAATGGCAGGGATTTGTGAGCGTGAGTCAGATCCATTGACGATTCTATTGACACATCTTGCGAAAGTGTTGAGTGAACATCGTCGATTCTATGAGATTTCAGTGGAAATTGATGGACAGAATGGCTTTCAGGAAATCTTTATTCATCGTTTAGGAGAAGGAATCAAGCGTATTCTGGATGTACATCGTACTTCCATGGCGGAAGCACCTGAATTGGATAATGCATTTCTGGCTCAGACGCACGCTGTTCTGATTTTCTATCTGGTCAGAACATGGCTGAAAAATCCATCTTTGAAAGAAGAAGATTTTATCAAATATGCTTTGAAAATGAGTCAAAGCAGTTTCTATGATTTCATGAAGTAGGCATATGACATGAGAAATAGTCAAGAATCTGATATACTTGTGCTATGAAAACATTTGCCGAAAAACTGAATAACTGGTATAAGGCAGATCATCGTGATCTGCCTTTTCGTCATACCAAAGATCCTTATCAGATTTGGGTTTCTGAAGTCATGGCTCAGCAGACACGCATTGAGTCGATGCTTCCTTATTATGAGAAGTGGATGACTTTATGGCCTGGTGTGGAAGATCTGGCGAAAGCGCAGATTGAAGATGTGCTGCATGTGTGGCAGGGGCTTGGTTATTACAATCGTGCCCGCAAGCTGCATGAAGGGGCACAACTGATCTGTGAGAAATTTGATGGTCAAATGCCGCAGACAACCGAAGAATTACTCAGCATTCCTGGTATTGGTGCTTATACTGCAGGTGCCATCATGAGTATCTGTTTCAATGAGCCTGTTCCTGCAGTGGATGGGAATGTATTGCGTGTGATTGGTCGTCATGATTTGATTGAAGAAGACGTCAGTGCACAGAAAACACAGCGTTTTGTCCATGAAATCGTCAAAGAACGCATGGAAGAACCTTGTGTTTTTACACAGGCTTTGATGGAACTTGGGGCTAGAGTCTGCACGCCTAAAAGTCCTGCATGTTTGCTGTGTCCATTGAATGATACATGTCTGGCTTATGAATTGAATGTTCAGTCGGATTATCCTCGTAAAAAGCCAAAGAAAAAGCCTCTGGAACTGAATCTTTATACGTATATGATTGTATGGAACCATCATGTTTTAATCAGTACAGATGATTCTGATGGTTTAATGAAGGGTCTGGTTCGTCTGCCTCAGTTTACTGATGAACTGAATGTTCAAAGTGAATTTGCAGGTTCTTTCCAGCATGTCTTTTCCCATCGTGTATGGAAGATGAGTGTGCATCTGGTTGAGGAGCCGGTTGAACTTGAATCATGTTTCTGGTGGCCTGTTGATCGTCTGGATGAATTGTCCATGGTGACAGCACATCGTAAAATACTGAAAAAACAGTATGGGCTTCAATAAATCTTACAGGTTTGTGTTATACTTAAATCAGTAAGAAGGTGTTGAAATGAAACATAAAATCATGACAGGTATCATTGGAGTGTTTGGTCTGGTACATGCTGTGTATGGACTGATCATGTTCAGTGAATCGCTTCTGTATGGTGTGATGTGGTTGAGCATTGGTTTTGTGGAACTGTGCATTGCCTCATTCTCACTGTATCTTAAAAAGACAAGACCTAAGCTGGCAGCATTTTTATCCGGCCTGGTGGTGTTGTGGCTGAGTGTGCAGGTTGTGCTTTCTGGTGTCATCATGGCAGGCAGTCTTTCCTTCAATACAGGCAAGGCGGATAAGGTGATTGTGCTGGGGTATGCCTTAAAGGACAATCGTGCTACAGATACACTGTTCAATCGTATTTCTGAGGCTTATGAATATGCTGAGTCAAATCCTGATTCAAAGTTCATTGTGACAGGTGGTGTGACCGGCAAGAATGACAAGAGTGAAGCTGAAGTCATGAAGAGTATTCTTGTGAGTTATGGTGTCGATTCGATTCGTGTATTTGAAGAAGATCAGGCCAAGAGCACCATTGAAAACATGCGTTACTGCCAGGATTTTATTGCCAAGGGTGATAAGGTTGTGGTTATTACCAGCAACTATCATTGTTTAAGAGCGAAAGTACTGGCTAAGAAAATGGGTTACGATGTCAAGACGATTGGGGCATCTGCACCTTTGAAACTGTTGATGAATCAGCTGTTTCTTGAAAAGATTTCTTTAATTCAGATTTTATTGTTTGGGGTATAAATATGAAAAAATTTGATGAATACATGGGTAAAGAAGTTCATTCCATCGTCCTTTCCAATGAAAAGATGGAACTTGAACTGATTGATTTCGGGGCAACACTAGTCCGTTGTGTTTTAAAAGAAAACAACACAGATGTCATCCAGGGCTTTGATTGTGTGGATGGTTATCTGCGTCAGGAACGTTATATGGGGGCAACCGTTGGTCGTGTGTGCAATCGTATTGGTAAAGGTCAGTTTGTCTTGAATGGTGTTGAATATCATACACCAATCAACAATGGCCCTAATACATTGCATGGTGGTCCTAAGGGATTTGACCATCAGATGTTTGATGTGATTGAAGTATCGGATACACATGCGGTTTTCCGTTATGTCAGTGCGGATGGAGAAGAAGGTTTCCCTGGTGAATTGACATTGACAGTGACATATCGTCTGACAGAAGATGGTTTCAATTTTGATACAGAAGCCGTATCTGACAAAGATACACTGTGTTCCATCACAAATCATGCGTTCTTCAATATGAATGGATGCAGCAGCGATACAGCGATGAATCATGTGCTGACACTGGATGTTGACTATGTAGGTAAATCAGATTCTGATGGACTGACATTGAATGAGGCCTTTGATGTAGCAGGTACACCGTTTGATTTCAGAAAGGGTGCTGTCATTGGTGAAAACATCAAAAAAGAAGATACAGATGAACAGCTTCAGTGCGGTCAGGGAATTGACCATTGTTTCGTGCTGAATGAAGGTGGATGTGCTGCCATGGAAGGTGATGCAGCTATCATGAAAGTTGTCACAACAATGCCTTGTCTTCACATTTACAGCGGTAATTTCCAGAATGGTACAGCTTGCGGCAAAAATGGTGTGTACTATCAGAGAAGAAGTTCAATCTGTTTTGAACCTGAATATTATCCAAACGCAATTCAGTATGAGACTTGGGAAAAGCCTGTCTTAAAAGCAGGTGAAATTCAGAAACATCACACTGAATATCATTTCACAGCGAAATAAGGTGCACAAAGTGCACCTCAGACAATCGACAAAATGGGGTATTTCAACCACTTAGGTTGGAACGCCCCATTTTTTATTTTGCTTATAAACAAAATATAAAGAAATTTTAAAGGGTTAAAGGAATCTGATGCATCA
>JAFYOL010000199.1 GCA_017560205.1 Erysipelotrichaceae bacterium
GTAATTGTGGTTACAACTAATCAGGGTCTGAATGATATTCATGGCATCATGGCATAAGAGGTGATGAAATGAATAAACGATTTATATTCTATCTGTTAGGGTGTGTGCTTTGTTTTGAAGCTGCATTTCTGATTCTGCCTTGGATTGTGTCATTGGTTTATGGTGAGTCTGAAGGATGGGTTTATCTGGCGTGTGTTGTGATTTATGGTTTGATTGGTGGTTCAATTGCGCTGAATAAGCCAAAGAACACTGTCTTTTATGCGAAAGATGGTTTTGTGGCTACAGCATTGAGCTGGATTCTGTTGTCTGTAGCAGGTGCGATCCCATTGTGTTGGTGTGGCGATATTCCAAGCTATGTGGATGCTCTGTTTGAAACAATCTCAGGATTTACGACAACAGGTGCAAGTATTTTAACGAATGTTGAGGCTTTGTCTTATACAAGTCTTTTCTGGAGAAGTTTTACTCACTGGGTTGGCGGTATGGGTGTGCTGGTGTTTATTCTGGCAATCATGCCGTTGGCAGGCGGTTATAACATGCATCTGATGAAGGCAGAGAGCCCGGGGATGCAGGTTGGCAAGCTTGTGCCTCGTATTCGTTCAACGGCGATGATTCTTTATGGCATTTATCTTGGGATGACAGTTGCGCTGATTGTGGTGCTTCTGATGGCGGATATGCCGCTGTTTGATGCCCTGACGTTGTCTTTTGGTACGGCGGGTACTGGAGGGTTCGGTATTAAAAATGATTCGATTGCGAGTTATACAATGCTTCAGCAAGGGATTATTACAGTCGGTATGATTCTGTTTGGGGTCAACTTCAATGCGTATTATTTTATTCTGGCAAGAAAATTCAAGCAGGCCTTCAAGATTGAGGAAGTGCGTGCTTATTTCCTGATTATTGCGCTTGCGATTTTTTTGATCACATTGAATACAAGTGGTATGTATGCAACGATGTTTGAAGCCTTTCATCATGCATCATTCCAGGTTGGTACAATCATCACAACAACTGGTTATGCAACAGTTGACTTTAATCAATGGCCTGAGTTTTCAAAGGTCATTCTGGTTGCGTTGATGATGGTTGGCGCATGTGCTGGAAGTACAGGCGGAGGTATGAAAGTCAGTCGTATTCTGCTTTATGTCAAGATGAGTGTTAAAGAACTGCGTCATCTGGTGCATCCTCGCAGCATCAATGCGGTTCGTCTGGAAGGGCGTGCTGTGGACAATGCGATCATCAGAACAACCAGTGTCTATCTGGCGTCTTATGTTCTGATTTTCTTTGGTTCACTGTTGATTATCTCTTTGGATAACTTTGATTTCACGACAAACTTTACTGCCATTGCGGCGACTATCAATAACATCGGTCCTGGTTTGAATGTGGTAGGTCCTACTGGAAACTTCAGTGAGTTCAGTGTGCTGTCCAAGTTTGTCATGATGTTTGATATGCTGGCAGGGCGTCTTGAGTTGTTTCCGATGCTGGTGCTGGTATCGACAATTTTCCAGAAAAGAACAGGAATCTGGAAGGGTCAATCTCGTTAGAAAACAGGCTTATTTTGCCTGTTTTTTCTATTTTTATGAAATTAAAAAATCATCATAAAAAACGCTTGACAATCCATTTCTATCTGGTATTATATATGCGTTATCAATATACCATAGACAGTAACGGCAAGTGCTTAATAATGTTACCGAGGTAAAATTCGTAATAAATTTGTGATGCGATTTTTTAGCCCATACTGTCTTTTGTGTGGGTTTTTATTTACGTGAGTATATTGATGTAGAAAACGGAGGTTAGTGTCAATGAATCAAGCGGTATTAGACGCAAAGATCCAGCTGGTAAATGAAGTTAGCGACAAGTTTACTAGCAGTGCTTCTGCAGTCGTAGTTGAATATCGTGGATTGACAGTTGCTGAAGTTACTGAACTGAGACGTGAACTTCGTAAGGAAGGTGTAGACTTCAAGGTTTACAAGAACGGAGTTACTCGTCGTGCTGCTGAACAGGCAGGGTACGGTGACCTCAACGATCAGCTGGTTGGTCCAAATGCGATCGCATTCTCTACAGATGCAGTTGCTCCTAGCCGTGTTCTCGCAAAGTTTGCTAAGAAACATGATAAGCTCGTTCTCAAGGGCGGCGTTGTTGAAGGCAAAGTTGTAGGACTCGACACAATTAAAGAACTCGCCGGCCTGCCTAATAGAGAAGGCATGCTGTCCATGCTGCTGAGCTGTCTGCAGTCACCTGTAAGAAGCTTCGCATGTGCTGTTAAAGCAGTTGCGGATGCTAAGGGTGGAGCAGATGCTGCAGAAGAAGCTGCTCCAGCAGAAGCTGAAGCGTAAATTTTAAGGAGGAAAATCAAAATGGCAAAAATTACTCGTGAAGATATCCTGGCGTATCTTGAAGAAGCTACAATCCTTGATTTGAACGAATTAGTCAAGGCTATCGAAGAAAAGTTCGGCGTTACAGCTGCTGCTCCAGTTGCAGTTGCTGCTGCTCCAGCTGAAGAAGAAAACAAGGGACCAGTTGAAGTATCAGTATTCCTGAAGGAAGTTGGTGCTTCTAAGGTTGGTGTAATCAAGGTTGTTCGTGAACTGACTGGCCTTGGTCTGGTTGATGCTAAGAAGCTGGTTGATAACCTGCCTAGCGCAATCAAAGAAAACGTTAGCGAAGAAGTTGCAAAAGAAGTTAAAGAAAAACTGGAAGCAGCTGGCGCTACTGTTGAAGTTAAGTAATTATTACTTAAAGAATTTAACAAAGAATTTGCCCTATAAGCCGAACTTCGTGTTTGGCTTTTAGGCCCTTAATGAGGAGGTTCGTAATGGGACATTACTTTGAAGAAAATCCTCAAACCGCTCATAACCGGAAAGAAATTTCTTTCCGGTTTTCGAGCGTTAATTACACCTTTGTGACAGATTCAAATCTGTTTTCTAAGGACAAAGTGGATACTGGTACTCAGATACTTCTTGATGCGGTGGTGAAACATGGCACAGGGAAAAAAGTTCTTGATCTGGGCTGCGGTTATGGCGTTGTGGGTGTTGTGCTCAACCGAACTTTAGGTTGTGATGTTGATGCCTGTGATGTCAATCGCAGAGCGGTGGAAACCAGTGTTTCTAATGCGCAAAGAAACAATGCGAAAGTTCGCGCTGTTGTTTCAGATGGTTTTGAACAGCTGATGGATCAATATGATGATATCGTGCTGAATCCGCCGATTCGTGCGGGTAAAGCGGTGATTTATCGTCTGTTTGAAGAAAGTTGTGAACATCTGAATGCGGGCGGACATCTCTGGATTGTGATTCGCAAGCAGCACGGAGCACTGAGTGCACAGAAGAAACTTGAAGAGATTTTTAGTGAAGTGAAACTGGTGGACAGAGATAAGGGGTTCCATGTCTACATGGCCACTCGTTGACAAATTCACAAATCTATGGTAATATACTAAGCTGAAAAATAGTAAAATGCACAAAATGGGAGTATTGCCCCTTTTTGTGCGTTGCATAGGCAAGAAAGGATGACGACCATGGCACAAGAAAAAAGCTACCGTATGGTACAATTAGGGAAAAAGGCAACACGCCGTGACTATTCAAAAGTTAGCGGTGACCTTGAATTGCCGAATCTCGTTGAGATTCAGACGGATTCTTACGACTGGTTTCTGAAGGAAGGAATCAGAGAAGTATTCGAAGATATTTACCCGATCTGCAACTATGCTGGAAACATCAAACTGAAATTCATTGATTATGAATTTGGAGAACCAAAGTACAACGTCAGCGAATGCAAGTACCGTGAAGCCAATTATGCGGCTCCTTTAAAGGCAAAGATGGAACTGGAAATCATGGACAATGAAACCGGTGAAGTCATGACGAAGTGGGAAGACGTTTTCCTGGGCGATTTCCCATTGATGACACCTACAGGAACATTTATTATCAACGGTGGTGAACGTGTAATCGTTTCACAGATCGTTCGTTCACCAGGTGCGTATTTTGACCTGATTTCTGAAGCAAAGACAGGTAAGGATACATACACAAGTGAACTGATTCCTAGCCGTGGTACATGGCTGGAACTGATGACAGACTCTAAGAAGGCTGCTTTAGGCCGTCTGATGCAGATGTCTGTTGACCGCAAACGTAAGATTCTCTCTACAGTTCTGTTTAAGGCTGTTGGTGTCAGCTTGAACCTGCACCAGGCAGAGGATGCTTTTGATACTGCTGGTATCAAGGTGTTCCTGAAGTCTTTGGGACTGGAAGTGTTTGAAGATGTTGTTGTTGAAGGTGAAGCAAGAGAATTTTTGAACCTTTACATGCTGCTGTATACTGCACTGTTCGGAAACTATGAAGAACTGCGCAATACATTGGATGCAGACAAGATCAAGACAACAAGCGAATCACTGCTGGCTATCTATGAAAACCAGCGTTCTGATGAAGTCCCTACAATTGATGGGGCAATCAACCTGATGAATGCGAAGTTCTTTGACCACAGACGTTATGACCTGACTAAGGCTGGTCGTTACAAACTGGGCAAGAAACTGGCTCTGGTTGATCGTATGGAAAACACAGTGGCTGCAGAAGATGTTCTGGCGGCCGATGGATCTGTGATTTATCCAGCAGGTACATTTATTTCTAAGGCTGAACGCAATGTATTGAAAGTGGAACTGGCTAAGGGCTCTCATGTCGTAGCTTATCCATTCAATCATCTGTTCTCTCACCCAGAAACTATTATGGTTCCTACAACTTCAACTCATGCGTTGGTTGGACGTGTGCTGGCAACTGATCTGGATGGTGAAACAGTTAGCCTGGAAAAGGGTACTGTATTGACTCCTGAAGATACACTGGCTCTGGCTAAGGAATTCAAGGAAGTTAAAGTGTATGGCGGCATTATCGCAAACGGTGTTAAGCTGACTCGCGAAAATGCAGGTGCTGTACTGAACTACGGTCCTCGTCTGTTCGAAATCGGACGTGTGACAGTAGCAGGCAAGGACTTCGAAATTGATGGAGAACTCGCAATCGACCGTTATCTGCCGGATACAGAACTGAGCAAGGTGACAGTAGCTACGAAGGAAGCAATCGTTCGTGAAGCGCTGAAATCTGAAGTAACTGTATGGCTGGTTGGTGCTGCAGTATCTCGTATCACTGTGAAGCCTACTGTTGACTCTGACCATGTTGTCACAGTCGTTGGTATTGACCCGCTCAATCCAAAGAGAACTATTACGATTTCCGACATGTATGCCTTCATGAGCTACCAGTTCAATATGCTGGATGGCGTAGGCTCTGTCGATGATATCGATATGCTGGGCAACCGTCGTATCCGTACAGTTGGTGAACTCATTCAGAACCAGTTCAGAATGGGGTTGTCTCGTATGGAACGTGTTGTTAAGGAAAGAATGTCAATTGCAGAAGTTGCAGGTCTGACACCTAAACAGCTGACTAACATTCGTCCTTTGACTGCTGCGATCAAGGAATTCTTCTCTTCTTCACAGTTGTCACAGTTTATGGACCAGCAGAATCCACTGGCTGAATTGACTAACAAGCGTCGTATTTCAGCTCTGGGTCCAGGCGGTCTGACTCGTGAACGTGCTGGCTTTGAAGTGCGTGACGTTCACAACTCACACTATGGACGTATCTGTCCAATTGAAACACCTGAAGGTCCAAACATCGGTTTGATCTCCAACCTGACTACATATGCACGTGTGAATGAATATGGTTTCATTCAGACTCCATATCGTCTGGTTAAGGATGGTCATGTAACTGAAGAGGCTGTTTATCTGTCTGCAGACGAAGAAAACGATTATGTAATTGCTCAGGCCAACGAAGTTGTCGATGGCGAACTGGTTAATGAACAGGTTGTTGCGCGTATTGCAGGGGAAACTGTTCTGGTTAAGAAGGAACAGGTTGAACTGGCCGACGTTTCGCCTAAGCAGATCGTATCTGTCGCAACAGCATGTATTCCATTCCTGGAAAACGATGACTGTACTCGTGCGCTGATGGGTGCGAACATGCAGCGTCAGGCTGTACCTCTGTTGAATCCACACTCTCCATTTGTTGGTACTGGTATCGAACATCGTATCGCTACTGACTCAGGAAGCGGTGTAGTTGCAACTGAAACAGGTATTGTTACTTACGTTGATGCATCTAAGATCGAAATTACTGCTGATTCAGGTGAAAAGAAAGTTTATGAACTGACTAAGTTCAGACGTTCCAATGCTGGAACATGTCTGAACCAGCGTCCAATCGTTAAACATGGTGAACGTGTTGAACGCGGCGATATCATCGCTGACGGTCCATCTATGGAAAACGGTGAACTGGCTCTGGGTCAGAACGTAACAATTGCCTTCATGACATGGCATGGTTACAACTATGAAGATGCGATCATCATGTCAGAAAGAATGGTAAAAGAAGATGTTTATACATCAATCCATATTGAAGAATATGACATTGAATGCCGTGATACTAAGCTCGGTCCTGAAGAAATCACACGCGATATTCCAAACGTAAGCGAAAATGCTTGCCGTCATCTGGATGGACGCGGTATCGTCATGGTCGGTGCTGAAGTTAAGGAAGGCGACATTCTGGTTGGTAAAGTAACTCCTAAGGGACAGAGTGAAATCTCTCCTGAAGAAAAACTGCTGTTAGCTATCTTCGGTGAAAAGAGCCGCGAAGTTCGCGACAACTCACTGAAAGTACCTCACGGCGGTGCTGGTATTGTTCAGTCTGTAAGAATCTTCAAGCGTTCAGAAGGACATGAACTGCCACCTGGTGTTAACGAAGTCGTTAAGGTTTATATCGTTCAGAAACGTAAGATTTCTGAAGGGGATAAGATGGCCGGACGTCATGGTAACAAGGGGGTTATCTCAAAGATTCTTCCTGTAGAAGATATGCCATATTTGCCAGATGGAACACCTGTTGATATCATGCTGAACCCATTCGGGGTACCTTCACGTATGAATATCGGTCAGGTACTTGAAATTCACCTTGGTTTCGCTGCAAAGAAACTGGGCGTGAAGTTTGCAACTCCTGTATTTGATGGTATCAGCAACGAAGAACTGAAATCCATCATGAATGAAGCTGAAATGACTCACGATGGTAAGCAGATCTTACACGACGGTAAGACTGGTGAACCATACGATGAAAGAATCTCTGTTGGTGTCATGTACATGATCAAGCTGGCTCACATGGTTGACGACAAGCTGCATGCACGTGCAACAGGTCCATACTCTCTGGTAACACAGCAGCCTCTGGGTGGTAAAGCTCAGAACGGTGGTCAGCGTTTCGGGGAAATGGAAGTTTGGGCACTGGAAGCATACGGTGCTGCACACACACTGCAGGAAATTCTGACAGTCAAGTCTGATGATATCGTAGGACGTACTAAGACTTACGAAGCAATCATTAAGGGTAAACCACTCCCTGAACCTGGAATTCCTGAATCATTCCGCGTTATGAAGCATGAGCTTCAGGCACTGGCACTGGATGTCAGAATGCTGGATGAAGACGGCAATGAAGTGGATCTTCAGAGAATGGATGAAGCTGATGCACAGGATGTCGGCAACATTGCAACATTGGTCAATGACACAACTGGTTTGACTGTTGTGGAAGAAGATGATCTTCCAGAAGCAGCAATGGTTGGCTTTGACGATGTAGAATAGGATAAGGAGGACGAAACATGAGTGTCAATAAATTTGCAGCAATGCAGGTTGGACTTGCCTCACCAGACAGAATCCGTGAATGGTCTTTTGGTGAAGTAAAGAAACCTGAAACGATCAACTATCGTTCTCAAAAGCCTGAAAGAGATGGTCTTTACTGCGAACGTATTTTCGGTCCATCAAAAGACTGGGAATGCTATTGCGGAAAGTATAAAAAAGTACGCTATAAAGGCGTAATCTGTGACCGATGCGGTGTTGAAATCACTAAATCTTCTGTACGTCGTGAACGTATGGGTCACATTGAACTGGCTGCGCCGGTAGCACATATCTGGTACCTGCGTGGTATTCCTAGCCGTATGGCTCTGCTTCTGAATGTTCCTCCAAAGGCACTGGAAGAAGTTGTATATTTCGTATCCTGGGTTGTAACAGATCCAATGGATACACCATTAGCTTACAAACAGGTAATCTCTGAAAGAGAATACCGTGAGTTCACTGCAATCTACGGTCCTGGCAGCTTCACTGCCAAGACTGGTGCAGAGGCTGTGCTGACACTGCTTGAACAGGTTAACCTGGACAAGGAACACAGCGAAGTCATGAAGGAACTTGAAGGTGCTAATGGCGACAAGCGTAAGAAACTGATCAAGCGCTTGGAAACAATTGATGCATTCATGAGTTCAGACAACAAGCCTGAATGGATGATTCTGACTGCTCTGCCAGTCATCCCACCTGATCTGAGACCAATGCTTCAGCTGGATGGTGGACGTTTTGCGACAAGTGACCTCAACGATCTGTATCGTCGTGTTATCACTCGTAACAACCGTCTGAAAAAGCTGCTGGAACTGGGTACTCCTGCAATCATCGTACAGAACGAAAAGCGTATGCTTCAGGAAGCTGTCGATGCTCTGATTGACAATGGACGTCGTTCAAAGCCAATCACTGGAGCTGGAGGACGTGCTCTGAAATCTCTGTCTCACTCTCTGAAGGGTAAACAGGGACGTTTCCGTCAGAACCTGCTCGGTAAGCGTGTTGACTTCTCTGGTCGTTCTGTAATTGCAGTAGGACCAGATCTGAAGATGTATCAGTGTGGTTTGCCTCGTGAAATGGCAATTCAGCTGTACAAGCCATTTGTCATCAACGAAATCGTAAATCAGGAAATTGCATCAAACCCTAAGACTGCTGAAAAACTGATTGAACGTCAGGATTCACGTGTCTGGGACATTGTGGAACAGGTTATCGATAACCACCCTGTAGTCCTGAACCGTGCACCTACGCTGCACCGTCTGGGTATTCAGGCGTTTAAGCCAAAACTGGTTGAAGGACGTGCAATCCGTCTGCATCCACTGGTATGTACTGCGTTTAACGCGGACTTCGATGGTGACCAGATGGCGGTGCATCTGCCGCTGAGCGAAGAAGCGCGTGCAGAAGCAGAAATCCTGATGCTTGGTTCCAACAACATCCTTGGTCCTAAGGATGGTAAACCTATCGTAACTCCTGGTCAGGACATGGTTCTGGGTAACTTCTATGTCAACATGGAAGAAACTGCTCAGGAATTCTATGCAAAGGCTGACACTCTGGAAGCTCTGGGAGATCACGAAGGTGCTGAAATGTGGAGACGTTTCGGTGACAATGAAGGTCACGTTTATAAAGACCCTGCTGAAGTTCTGATGGCATATCAGAGCAAGATTATCCATTTGCACACTCGTATCGTGCTGAAGGGATCTGCAGTAGGCAAGACATGCTTCACAGAAAAGCAGAACAACAGCTATCTGGTAACTACAGTTGGTAAGGTAATTTTCAACTCTGTATTCCCTGCAGATTTCCCTTACATCAACCGTGTTACAAAGGATGGCTCAACACTGAAGGCTACACCAGATGATTACTTCCTGACTCCAGGATGCAACATCAAGGAAGCAGTTGCAGCTATGCCAATCAATCCTGAATTCGGTAAGAAGCAGCTGTCTATGGTTATCGCTGAAGTGTTTGAAAAGTATCGTACAGAAGGTACATCTGATATCCTCGACCAGATCAAGGATATGGGATTCCAGTACTCTACAGTTGCTGGTATGACAGTATCTCTGGCAGATATCAACGTTGCTCCTCACAAGCATGAATATGTTGCTGAAGGTCGTGAAAAGGCTGATCAGCTGCAGAGACTGCTGAGAAGAGGTCTGCTGACACTGCCTGAATGGGAACGTCATTTCTCAAAACTGTGGGACGATATCAAAAACAAGATTGGGGACGACGTAATGGGCTCTCTGCCTCGTAAGAACCCAATCAACATGATGGCTGTATCAGGTGCCCGTGGTAACAAGTCGCACTTTACACAGCTGGCTGGTATGCGTGGTCTGATGGCTCGTCCTAACCAGTCTAAATCAAGAAAAGATTACCAGCCTTCAATTATCGAAGTTCCTATCTACTCTTCATTCCGTGAAGGTATGAGCGTATCCGAGTTCTTTATCGGTACTCACGGTGTACGTAAGGGGCTGACAGATACTGCGTTGAAGACTGCTGAATCTGGATACCTGACTCGTCGTCTGGTTGACGTTGCACAGGACGTTATCGTTTCTGAAGATGATTGTGGAACAGATAGAGGCTACCTGGTAGAAGCTCTGATCGACCGCAAGAACAACACTGAAATCGAAAGCCTGTTCGACAGAATCGTAGGACGTTTCAGCCGTGAAGAAATCGTACATCCTGAAACAAAGGAAGTACTGGTTGAAGCGGACAGCTTCATTGACGATGCAACTGCAAAGGCTATCGTTAAGGCTGGTATTACTCAGGTTTATATTCGTAACACATTCACATGTGAAAGCATGTCTGGTGTATGCTGCAAGTGCTATGGTCGCAACATGGCTACAGGTAAGATCGTTGAAATCGGTGAATCCATCGGTGTCATGGCTGCCCAGTCAATCGGTGAACCAGGTACACAGCTGACAATGCGTACATTCCATACTGGTGGGGTTGCCTCAGGTTCTGACGGGGATATCACTCAGGGTCTTCCTCGAGTTGAAGAACTGTTCGAAGCTCGTACACCTAAGAAAGTTGCAGTACTTGCAAAGATCGATGGTGAAATCACTGAAGTTACCAACACTGAAGCTGGTATGCGCATCGTTGTAACAAACGAAACTGAAAGTATCGAACACAAGTGTGACCTGACTCAGACTATCCGTTCATTCCTGAATGTTGGTTCTAAGGTTACTGCGGGTGATAAGCTGACTGAAGGTCAGGTTGCACCTAAGGAACTGTTGGAAGTTGCCGGTGTTAAGGAAGTTCAGAAGTACATTCTGAAGGAAGTTAAGAAGGTTTACGCTTCACAGGGTATCGAAATTTCCGATAAGCACATCGAAGTTATGATTCGTCAGATGATGAAGAAGGTTGTTGTACTGGACGGTGGAGACACTGGATTGTCAGCAGGTCAGACTCTGTCACTGAACAACATGACAAAGATGAACACAAGTGTCCTGCTCTCTGGCAAGCGTCCAGCGAAGTTCGGACCAAACCTGCTGGGTATCTCTAAGGCATCTGTAGAAACAGACAGCTTCCTGTCTGCGGCATCATTCCAGGAAACTACTAAGGTTCTGACTGAAGCTGCAATCAAGGGTAAAGTGGATAACCTGGTTGGTCTGAAGGAAAACGTTATTATCGGTAAGCTGCTTCCATCTGGAACAGGATGCCGTACAGGTATTCGTCAGACAAATCTGAGAATTGAAGAACGTGCTGCAGAAATTCGTGCAGAACGCGCTGCAAAATCAGCTGCTGCTGAAGAAGCTGCACTTCCTGAAGAAGTGACAACACTTACTGAAGTAGATGAATAAGAAACAATCACCTGAAGAAATTCAGGTGATTTTCTTTATATAGGGATTGATGATATACTTTAAGTGGGTGATCATATGTGGATTTTACTTATCTTCTTGATTTTCTTCTTAATAAACGATTCTATACAGCTAATGGGAATGAAAATCACAACCAGTAAAGTTAAAAAGTCTATTAAATTAGCAGTTATTTCTGATTTTCATAACACAAATGCTGATATCGTATTAAAACACATTCAAAAGATCAATCCGGATGCGATTTTAATGCCAGGTGACATCGTTGATGAGAATTATTCAATGAAATCAACTGAAAAACTGTTGAAAGGACTTCTTCCATGGCCTGTATATTTTGTAAGTGGGAATCATGAATACAAGAAGGGCAGAACTTATTCTGATTTCAGTCAGATGCAGAAACTGCTTGATGAGTATCATGTCATCTCTGTAGATAATGATTACAGAGTGATGGAGCTAAAAGGACAGAAAATCTGGATAGGCGGTATACAGGATCATTGTTCAGACAAAACAAAAGATCCAGATGATCTGGATCATAAGAATATAAAAAGTGTATGTTCACATCTGAATGAGGAACTGTTCAGTGTGCTGTTGATGCATCGTCCTGAACAGTATCATCTTTTTGAACAATATCCAATTGATCTTGTGGTATCAGGTCATGCACATGGCGGACAATGGAGATTGCCTGGAGTCAATGGTTTATTTGCACCGCAACAGGGACTGTTTCCAAAAAGGGCAGGTGGTATCTATCCGATGAAATATGGTGTTCATCTTGTATCACGTGGTTTAGCTCATTACTGGTTTTTACCAAGAATCTTGAATCATCGTGAAATCAATGTCATAGAAATTGAAAGGGCAGATTAATTTCTGCCCTTTAATGTTTCATTCAGTTTATCAAGAATTTTATATTTGTTGTTGTCAACCTGACCTTCAATGACCCAAAGCAGGCACTGATTCAAAGTAGAAGAGATCTTTGTACCAGTTAAACCAAGCTGTTTCAAGTCAGAGCCATTGACTGCCAGCTGTTTGAGTGAGAAACATTCCTGACGACCTATAATATCAGATACCTGTTTAGAAATCTTATCATAAACATCTTCATTCAGATCATATGTTTTTCTGAATCCAAGATAATCAAAGAAACTGTCTCCAAACTGATTCAGTCTTTTCTTAACCAGAACTTTATCAGGTACCAGTTCAATCTGGCTGTTCTGGATAAAGCGCGCAACTGTACCTGTAATTTCATTGTTCATGCGAAGACGTTTTGCCAACATAATGAATGTGGATGCAGAGTGCATAGGAATAATCTTATCTGCGTTAAAACGACTCAGATGCAGGAAAATCAAAGCCAGACGATAAGTCAGCACTTTTGGTGCATCATGAAGGTCAGTGATGATTTTATTCCATACATCAGGGATTTCAGATAGCTGTTTAAGTTCAGGAATCATAACTGAAAAAACATCAAGATATTCATTCAGGAACGCGTCAAAATGATCACAGACTACAATCTTCTGAAATTCCTGAATAAAGCGTTCCATAGAAATCTTTCTCAAGTTCTGTCTTTCTTCAAATAATGCTGCTTTTGTGGCAGGTTCAATTTCAAATCCTAATGTTGCAGAAAAACGGATTGCGCGCATGATACGAAGGGCATCTTCATAAAAACGTTCTTTAGGATTACCGACACAACGGATAATCTTATCTTCAAGGTCTTTCTGACCATCAAAATAATCCAGAATGTCATGTTTATCATTCAGACAGATTGCATTGATGGTGAAGTCACGACGCATGCAGTCTTTCTTTAAATCTGTCGTGAATTCAATGGTATCAGGATGTCTGGAATCTGTATAGCCGCTTTCAATGCGATAGGTTGTAATTTCAATCGGATGAAGATCAATCACAACTGTCACAGTTCCATGTTTAATGCCACTATCAAAAGTTGTATAGCGTTTGAATACTTCTTTGACCTGTTCAGGTGTAGCGCTTGTAGCGATATCATAATCTTTTGACGGGCGTCCTAAAAGTGCATCACGCACAAAACCACCTGTCAAAACAGCTTCATATTTCTGGTTTAATTCTTTTAAACAAGATTCAATTTGTTTTGGATATTGGATGTACATAGTTCTTCTCCTAGCTACTTACTATTATAAATCTCAAAAGAGTGAAACACAATGAATGACATTTGTTTCATAAAGTTTTCAAAAGCATGCCTTAAGCATGCTTTGAGTTGAGTAATTCGATGAGTTTTTCATGTGTTGCCGAAGGAACACTTAAGATGATATCGGAAGCATCAAGCCCCAGAAGCATGCATTGATGCAAAGACTTCTTTTCACATAAGCCATGCACAAATCCTGAAACAAAGGCATCTCCACATCCAAGTGTACTGTAGACACGTTTTTCTTCGATTGGATAATAGTGCGCACCTTTCTTATCATAAAACATGGCACCTTCATGATCAAGAGTGACCACAAGCCAGTCCAAGCCTTTCATGATTAATTCCTGAGCAGCGACATCCAAAGACTGATCTTTGGAAATAGACATCATTTCATAACGATTGATGATCATGCCATGAGCACTGGCAATCACCTGAGATGAAGAAACAGGCTTGCACAGGATCCATTTCATGTTTGGTGTACGATCAAACAGTTTTCTTAAGAAGGAAGGATCATTGCGGTCAGTAATACCATATTCACAAGTGTTGATCGCAACCGTCTGAAACAGGTCTTCCTTATCAATGTAATAGTCATCTTGAATTGTTGAAAACATCAGCTCTTTTTCTGCATCAAATGCAGTCATAAAGATTGGGGTTGGTCCATTGTATGAAACAGGGTAAACAAACACATGATTCTTTTCGAGGTCTTTCTGTGCTTCAATTGCGGTCATGTCATTTCCCATTTTCGTAATGAAATGAACTTCATGTTTTAAAAGGCCAAGATTCCATGCAACATTTCTCATTGCACCACCAAATGCAGTGGTAATGTTCATCTTGTTGCATCGACCTTCACCGATTTTATATCTAGCCTGCATGATCTGATCAACCATGACAGTTCCAATAATACCAACTTTTCCCATGCTTATGTCCTCTTGACCATCATATCAGAAATGACTTGAAAAGAGAAGTCAGATTCAGTACACTGAAAATGGAAATGAGGGATGAACATGATTCGTATTGGACAGTCCAGCGACATTCATCAGTTGGTTGAAGGCAGAGATCTGATTCTGGGTGGGGTGAAAATCGAACATACAAAAGGACTGCTTGGACACAGCGATGCAGATGCTTTGCTTCATGCGATTGCAGAAGCGATTTTAGGATCTGTAGCCTTAGGAGATCTGGGCAAGCATTTTCCTGATACTGATCCAAAGTGGAAAGGTGCAGATTCATTGAAGATTCTTGAAGGATGCAACGATCTGCTTCATCAGAAAGGATATCATGTGGTCAATGTGGATTCATTGGTAATGATTGAACGTCCAAAGATGGCACCTCACATTCAAAAGATGAGAGAAAACATCGCAAAGGCACTGCATATTGATGTCGACTTTGTGAATGTCAAGGCAACCCGTGGAGAAAAGATGGGCTTTGTCGGCAGAGAAGAAGGCGTACTGGCTCAGGCGGTTGTGCTTGTAGAAAGTGATTAAGTCATGGTAGGCATCATTTTGGTTTTTAACCTGTTGATTTTCTTTGTGTGTGTTACATCATTTTTCAAAATAATCAGTAGAAAAAGATTTAATGCTTTATTGAGAACAAGATCAAGACCGGTTGTTCATGCTGCACGATCAAATGATTTCGTGAAAGCTTACAGCAGTAAAAATAAGGAGTGTTTTGAACATGAAGTTAAAACATCTTCATTGAATCATCAGTCAAAAAGAAAAAAGAGTCTTTGGAATGAACCTTCCTGGGATGATGAATTGTATGATAAGAAGTGATATGAATATCACTTCTTTTATATGATGCGAAGAAATAATTTTAATATGACAAACCAGACCAACATAAAAGATACAAGAGTAACGAGATAAAAAGTTCTTTTCATAGGAATTCCTTCTTTCACATCTAAATTATCAAAGCTATCTTGAGAAAATGTGAAGAATAGGGAAAGTTTTGCTGAAGTTTGTGCTTCATGGAAGAAAAGACTATAATAGGGAATATGAGGTGATTTTACATGGAAATGAAAGAATTATTGGAAATGGGCAAAGAGATTTCTCTGTTGGGGAAATTCATGACTTTGGCAAGCTGGGATATGGAAACTGAAACACCTGAAGGTGGTATGGCTGGTCTTGGTGAAATGATGGAATATCTGAGTGGACTGTATTATGCAAAAGCGACAGATCCTGCACTGAAAGCTGGTCTGGAAGAGCTGAGCACACAGGAATTGTCTGTGCGTGATGCTGCAATTGTGCGCAAGATGAAAGAGTCATTTGATCGTATGGCTAAGATTCCTCAGGACGAATATATGACTTATCAGGCGATTCTTTCACGTTCTCAGAATATCTGGGCGAAGGCAAAAAGAGAAAATAATTTTGAATTGTTTAAAGATACACTGAAAGAAATCGTGTATTATGAAAAGAAGTTTGCAGGATACAATCAGACAACTGAGAAGAGCTTATATGATGTAATGTTGAATCAGTTTGAAAAGGGATTCACAACAGAAAAACTGGATGAATTCTTTGGTTTATTGAAAGCTGAAATCGTACCAATGCTGAAAAAGATTCAGGAATCAGGGATTGACTATAAGAAACCATATGAGGGTAAGATCGATGCAGATGTACAGGAAAAGTACAACAAGAAGCTTGCGGAATATATCGGTTTTGATTTGAGCCGTGGTGTCATTAAACGTTCTGAGCATCCATTTACTACAAATCTGAACAGTGATGATGTCCGTTTTACAAATCATTATTATGAAGATAAGATGGAAAGTGCACTTTTCTCAACCATTCATGAAGGTGGACACGGCATGTATGAACAGGGTGTTGCCAAAGAGTTGGATCACACTGCAGTTGCAGGTGGTGCAAGCATGGGTGTTCATGAAAGCCAGTCACGTTTCTATGAAAATCTGGTTGGACGTTCTGCATCTTTCTGGACACCAATTTTCGCTGATTTAAACAAAGCATACAATCTGAATATGAATCTGGAAGATTTCATGAATTACATCAATCGTGCAGAGGCCTCACTGATTCGTACAGAAGCGGATGAATTGACTTATCCGCTGCACATCATGATTCGTTATGAAATTGAACAGATGTTGTTTAAAGATGAAATCACAGTAGAACAGCTGCCTGAAGTATGGAATCAGAAAGTCAAGGAATTCCTGGGTATTGATGTACCGTCAGATGCTCAGGGTGTCCTGCAGGATGTACACTGGTCAGGCGGTATGTTTGGCTACTTCCCAAGCTATGCCATCGGTAGTGCAATCGCATCACAGATCATGGCTGCAATGAAGAAGGAAATGGATGTTGATCAGCTGCTTCTTCAGAGTGAACTGAAAACGATTGGTGCCTTCCTTGACCATCATATTCATCAGCATGGGGCAATTTATACTACAGATGAATTGTTGAACATGATGATGGGTGAATCGTTTAATCCACAGTACTATGTTGATTATCTGAAAGACAAATACACAAAACTTTATCATTTGAACTAGATTCGGGAAACCGAATCTTTTCCTTTTTGTAACCGTTTACATTGTGAAATGAAAAACATACACAAATCAGATTAAATATTAATTCCATGAAAAACAAAAGAGAATGGAAGCGCTTGCGCATGTTGCTTAAGCAGTGCTATGATGAATTTACAGAAGTTCAATATCTTATAAAAAGGAGGAAAAGATAATGAAAAAACTTATTTCACTTTTGCTGGCTCTGTTCATGGTAGTTTCTATGGCAGCATGCGGCAGTGACACACCTGATGCAGGTACTGACGGAGGAAATGACGTAGAAAACAAGTTGGTTGTTTATACTCCTAACTCTGATGGTCTGATCAACGCTGTAATTCCTGCATTCGAAGCTAAGACAGGAATCAAGGTTGAATTGATTACTGCTGGTACTGGTGACTGCTTGACTCGTATCGAATCAGAAAAAGAAAATCCTTACGCTGACGTTATTTTCGGTGGTATGAGTGCTGCTAACTTTGAAAAGCATCCGGATCTGTGGGAAGCTTACACTACACCATATGATTCATCTCTGCCTGAAGCTTACCAGAACTGGAAGGGTTATGTAACTCGTTACTGCTTGGATGGCTCTGCTGCTCTGCTGATTAACCTGGATGTATTTAAAGAATTAAATCTGAACCCAGATGAATTCACAGGTTATAATGACCTGCTGTGGCCTGAACTGTACGGTAAGATCGCTATGGGTGACCCTGCAAACTCAAGCTCTGCATGGGCTGAACTGACTAACATGCTGCTGGTTATGGGTAATGAACCATATGATGAAGCTGCTTGGTCTTGGGTTGAATCTTTCATCGCTAACCTGAATGGTATCAGCATTGACTCTTCTTCTAAGATTTATAAGGGTGTTGCTGAAGGTGAATATGCAGTTGGTGTATCTTATGAAGACCCTTGCGTATCTCTGTTGATTGATGGTGCAACTAACCTGAAGCTCGTTTATCCAGAAGAAGGTGCTGTATGGCTGCCAGCTGGTTCTGCAATCGTTAAGGGTGCTCCACACCTGGAAAATGCAAAACTGTTCATGGACTTCCTGCAGTCTGAAGAAGGTCAGCAGGTTATCGCTACAACTACAGCTCGTCCTGTAAATACTTCTATTTCAAATACAAATGAAATGATTCTTCCATTCTCTGAAATCAACCTGGCATATGAAGATATTCCTTACTGTGCTGAAAACAAGGCAGATTGGCAGAAGAGATGGACAGATCTGTTCATGGACGCAGCTGAATAAGAAACATAATAATAAGGAGTTGGAATTATGAGTGTTAAGATTAAAATTGTTGATGCTGTAAAACGTTATGGCAATAATACCATTATTTCCGACTTATCACTGGATATTAAGGAGGGTGAATTTTTCACCCTCCTTGGTCCATCTGGATGTGGTAAGACAACGTTGCTTAGAATGATTGCAGGATTCAATTCGATTGAGGGTGGAGATTTCTACTTTAATGACAGAAGAATCAATGATATGGACCCTGCAAAACGCAATATCGGGATGGTGTTTCAGAACTATGCGATTTTCCCGAACATGACTGTTGAAAATAACGTTGCGTTTGGTTTGAAGAATCGTAAACTTTCAAAAGATATCATTAAGCAGCAGACTGACAAATTCCTGAAGCTGATGCAGATTGAAGAATATCGTGATCGTATGCCTGATCGTCTTTCTGGTGGTCAGCAGCAGCGTGTTGCTTTGGCAAGAGCGCTGGCAATTACTCCAGATGTTCTGTTGATGGATGAACCTTTAAGTAATCTGGATGCTAAACTGCGCGTTGAAATGCGTACAGTTATCAAGCATATTCAAAACAGTGTAGGAATTACAACTGTCTATGTAACACATGACCAGGAAGAAGCTATGGCTGTATCTGACCGTATCGCGGTTATGAAGGATGGTTTCATTCAGCATGTAGGTACACCAAAAGATTTGTATCAAAGACCTGCAAACCTGTTTGTATCAACATTCATCGGTCGCACTAACCTGTTGAACGGTGAAGTTGTCATGAAAGATGACAAAGCTGTATTGGTACTTCCTGGGAAATATGAATTTGTGCTGGATTCAATCAAAGAAGATGAAAAGAAGAATCAGAAAGTTATCACAAGTATTCGTCCAGAAGAATTTGTGGTTTCTGAAACAGATACAAATGGTATTCCTGCTAAAATTGAAGACTCTATTTTCCTTGGGTTGAATACACACTATTTTGTGCGTCTTGAAACAGGAGAAGAAGTTGAGATTATTCAGGAATCTAAGATCGACAGCATTATTCCTAAGGGATCATCTGTATATCTTGGTGTAAAGACAGAAAAAATCAATGTTTTCAATGAAGATGGAAGCAGAAATATTGTAACTGGCGTAAAAAATGACTTGGATATCTATAGAAAAGGATAGTTATCATGAGTACAATGACGACAAAGAAAAATAAGAAGAAAGATGTCTGGCTTGTCATATCTTTATCGATTCTGGCAGTCTATGGCTTGTTTCTGATTTATCCACTGGTTAAACTTCTTTTTCAGGCAGTTTATGTAGGTGGAAAATTTACGCTGGAACATTTTGTTGAATTCTTCTCTCGCAGTTATTACACGAAGACGATTACTAACAGCTTTGTTGTGAGTAGCTGTGCAACTATTATTACGTTGATTATTGGTATTCCTTTAGCATATTTCTATCAGATGTATGAAATTAAAGGAAAAACAGCACTGCAGATTATTATCATTCTCTGCAGTATGAGTGCTCCGTTTATCGGTGCTTATTCATGGATTCTCTTGTTGGGAAGAAGTGGATTGATCACTCAGTTTATTTATAATCTGACAGGATTTAAAATGCCTAGTATCTATGGTTTTAATGGAATTCTGTTGGTATTGTCACTTCAGTTGTTTCCATTGGTGTTCCTGTATGTATCTGGTGCACTGAAAAACATTGATAACTCTCTGCTGGAAGCTTCTGAAAACATGGGCTGCTCAGGTGTGGCACGTTTCTTCAAGGTTGTCATTCCTTTGTGTATGCCTACAATTCTGGCTGCAACATTGCTGGTGTTCATGCGTGCGTTTGCAGACTTTGGTACACCATTGCTGATTGGTGAAGGGTATCGAACATTCCCGGTTATCATCTACAATGCATACTTCTCTGAAGTGGGTACAAACCATGCATTTGGTGCTGCTGTATCTGTTATTGCGATTTTGATCACTGCGATTATTTTCCTGGGACAGAGATTTATCAACAGCAAGTTCCAGTTCACAATGAATGCGCTTCATCCAATTGAAAGAAAACAGCTTCATGGGTGGAAGAACCTTCTTGTGCACATTTACTGCTGGGGTATTGTATTGATTGCGTTTGCGCCACAGGTTTATGTTATCTACACTTCATTCCAGAAAACATCAGGTAAGCTGTTTGTGGAAGGATTCTCTCTGGACAGCTATCGTGAAGCCTTCAAGAACATGGGTAGAGCAATCCCTAATACATTCCTGATTGGTGGGCTGGCTCTGCTGATTGTTATCGTGCTGGCTATCCTGATTTCTTATCTGGTTGTAAGAAGAAATAACACTGCAAACAAGGTGATCGATACACTGTCAATGATTCCATATATCATTCCAGGTTCAGTTGTAGGTATTGCGCTGGTTATCGCGTTCAATACTAAGCCATTGATTTTGACAGGTAGTGCAGCAATCATGGTAATTGCGCTGGTTATCCGAAGAATTCCGTACACAATTCGATCTTCAGTTGCGGTATTGCAGCAGATTCCAATGTCAATTGAAGAAGCTGCGATTTCACTGGGATCGACAAAACTTCAGGCATTCTTCAAGATTACAGTGCCAATGATGGCCAATGGTATCCTGTCAGGTGCAATCTTGTCGTGGATTACAATTATTACAGAACTTTCAACTGCAATTATCCTGTACAACCTGAATACAATCACACTGACATTGGCGGTTTATGTCAACGTATCTCGAGGAAGCTATGGTATTGCAGCGGCATATGCAACAATCCTGACTGTAACTACTGTTCTGTCACTGCTGCTGTTCATGAAAGTTTCAAAATCAAAAGAAATTACTTTCTAAAGATTCGGATTATTCCGAATCTTTTTTAATATACTGCTAAAAAGCGAGGTGTACGATGAAAGTTACAAAGATGGAAGGATGCGGCAATGATTTTGTCATTGTGGATATGAAGGAAGTTGAAAACTTGAATTTAAGTGATATAGCTAAAAAGATATGTGATCGTCATTATGGGATAGGCGCAGATGGACTAATCTGCGTAAAAAGAAGTCCTCTGGAATTTGTTTACTATAATTCAGATGGTTCATACAGTTCATTTTGCGGTAATGGAATGAGATGTTTTGCGAGACATTGTGTATTAAATCGCTTAGTAGACACAGATGAATTTATAGTTCAATGTGATCAATGGAAGATACTATGCAAAGTTGAAGGTGAAAAAGTAACTGTAAAACTTCCGGATGAAGCAGTTGTAGAAAAAGAAGAAAAAAGAATAGTAATTGTATGTGGAAGTAAACATAGGATAAGTGAAGTGGATAACTTAAATGAAATAGATATAAAACAAAGTGATGAATATAATTTGAGTTATGTGAAATGGATAAATAAAAATACAATTTCTATTAAAACAGTTGAAAGAGGTGCTGGATTTACACTTGCATGTGGTTCAGGAAGTTATGCAAGTGCAGTAGTAATGAAGAAATTTGAAATAATATTAGATAAAATTACAGTAAAAAATCCAGGTGGAAATGTAGAAGTAGATTTAAAAGAGAAAAGTTTAAGTGGAAATGCAAAGTTAATTTTTGAGTGTGAATGGAATGTAACCGCTTAGAAGAGAGAAGAAAGCGCATACAAAAGGGAGGGAAAAAGAAGGAGAAAAAAAGAGTAAAAAAAAGATAAAAAAGATGTTGACATAGGTATATGGTAGTGGTATTATAAACGAGCGCTCAGGGAACGGAAGTTCACGAGAGCGAATCGATCTTTGAAAAC
>JAFYOL010000200.1 GCA_017560205.1 Erysipelotrichaceae bacterium
GAATCAAGACAAGAGGTGAATATCTTGCCAAAAGAATGACTGAGATGATCAACAGTTTTGAAGATTCAAATGTTCCATGTGTTGCCCTAGATATTGCACCGTGGCATGATGAAGAATCAAAAAGAAGTCAACATATTGAACCATTAGGACTTGATGTAAAAGACAAGATTATTGTTTTAGTGGATGATGTGCTTCATAAAGGGCGTACTGTACGTGCTGCAATGGACGGTATTATGCATTTTGGTCGTGCCAAGGAAATTCATCTTGCAGTTCTTGTGGATCGTGGTCATCGTGAACTGCCAATTCGTGCTGATTATGTAGGAAAAAATGTACCGACTTCTGAAAGAGAAGATATTCGTGTTCGATTGAATGAAATTGATGGTACGGATGGTGTTGTGTTGATTGAAGAAAGAGACAGAAAATAGTTCTGTTTCTTTTTTTTAGTTTTATATAGTGCTACAATAAATATAGATGTGGAAGTGATAAGATGAGTTTTTTGGATGTATTGTTTCCAGTACATAAAATGTTGAAGAAAGAAGACATTATTGGAGATATTCCTGCCAGCAGGGATGTGGTCAAGAAGACATTTGATATTGCATGGCCAAGTGCACTTGAAAGTGTGTTTATAGCCTTGATTGGTGCTGTCGATATGATGATGGTGGGTAATCTTGGTAAAGAAGCGATTTCTGCAGTAGGGATTGTCACACAGCCTAAATTCATTGTATTGGCTCCTATTTTAGCATTGAATATCAGTGTTAATGTTCTGGTTGCACGTAGAAAAGGACAAAGGGATAAAGAATCAGCGAATCTGTATCTGCGTCAGGCACTTCTGATCAGTACTCTGGTTGCCTTTGTGTTGTCTTTGAGTGCTGGTATTTTCTCAAAGGAACTGCTGCTGTTTGCAGGGGCAAATGATGATTATCTGCATCTGGCAATACCGTATTTCAGATATATTCTGATTGGAAATTTTTTCTATTCGGTTGGTTTGACGATGACTGCAGCTCAGCGTGGTGCAGGTAATACGAAGATTTCCATGAAGACGAATCTGGCTGCCAATGTGGTCAATCTGTTCTTTAATGCGATGCTGATCAATGGTCTGTTCTTCTTTCCTCGTTTAGAAGTAACAGGTGCTGCGATTGCGACAATGATTGGTAATATTGTGTCTTTCTGTATGGCACTTTACTCAGTAACACGTAAAGGTGGATTTCTGGAACTTTCGTTTAAAGATCAGTGGTCTGTTGATTTGAAAGCGATGAATGATATCTTTACGATTTCAAAGAGTTCTTTGATTGAACAAATTTTCCTGCGTATTGGTTTCTTTACGTATTCCAAGGCCGTTGCCTCACTTGGAACTGTGGATTTCTCTGCGCATCAGGTGTGTATGAACATCATGCACATTTCCTTTGCGATAGGGGATGGCTTACAGATTGCTTGTACTTCCTTGGTTGGTCAGTCTTTAGGGGCAAAGCGTCCGGATATGGCCATGATTTATGGTAAGGTTTCACAGCGTATTGGAATCATGCTGGCGATTATGACGGGGCTTGGGATTACTGGATTAAGAAGTGAACTGTTGAGTTTCTTTACAAGCGATCCGGATGTCATCTTAGCGGGCAGTATACCAATGATGATTATTTCTGTGACGGTTCTTTTCCAGATTCCACAGGTTATCGTAGTGGGGTCATTAAGAGGTGCAGGGGATGTCAAGTTTGTAGCCATGATGATGCTTATCAGTGTTACTTTGGTTCGTCCTGCTCTGGCTTATGTTCTGTGTTATCCTGTAGGTTTAGGGTTGATGGGGGCATGGCTTGCCTTGCTTCTGGATCAGATTACTCGTTTCAGTTTGAGTTTTACACGTTATCATCAAGGTCAGTGGACAAAAATTCATTTATAGACGGCAGAAAATGCCGTCTTTTTTTCGTTTGTATTTTCACAAGCTGTAAATATTTGTAAGCGCTTTGAAAAAACAGGGTTTTCCAGTAAAAAAGCATTTAAAACATTTTTTAAAAAGAGTATAATAGATATGCTAGTAAATTATTTAGGAGGTTACTATGTCAAAAACATTCATGTCTATGGATGGTAATACAGCTGCTGCTCATAACGCCTATGCGTTTACAGAAGTTGCTGCAATCTATCCAATTACACCATCATCTCCAATGGCTGAAGTTGTAGATGCATGGTCAACACAGGGCCGCAAGAACATTTTCGGTACTACAGTTAAGGTTGCTGAACTGCAGTCTGAAGGTGGTGCTGCTGGTGCGGTTCACGGTGCTCTGCAGGGTGGTGCTCTGTCAACAACATTCACTGCATCTCAGGGTCTCTTATTGATGATTCCTAACATGTACAAGATGGCTGGAGAACTGCTGCCTGGTGTTATCCATGTAGCTGCTCGTGCGCTGGCTGGTCGTGCTCTGAACATCTTCGGTGATCACGAAGACGTTTATGCTGCTCGTCAGACTGGTGTCTGCATGCTGGCTTCTCACAGTGTTCAGGAAGCAATGGACCTCGGTGGTGTTGCTCATCTGTCTGCTATTAAAGCATCTGTACCATTCGTACATTTCTTCGATGGTTTCAGAACTTCTCATGAAATTCAGAAAGTTGAAGTTATGGATCAGGAATTCCTGAAGAGTCTGTGCGATTTCGAAGCTGTTGAACGTTTCAAAGCAAATGCACTGAACCCACACACTAATCCAGTGACTCGTGGTGGTGCTGAAAACGATGATATCTTCTTCGCTGGTCGCGAAGCTCAGAACAAGCATTTTGAAGCTGTTCCTGATGTTGTTGCTGAATACATGAAGGCAATTAGTGAACATACTGGTCGTCACTATGCTCCATTTACATACTATGGTGCACCAGATGCTGAACGCGTTATCGTTGCAATGGGTTCTGTTACAGAAACTGCAAAAGAAGTTATCGACGTTCTGGTTGCTCGTGGTGAAAAAGTTGGTCTGGTAAAGGTACACCTGTATCGTCCATTCTCTGTTAAGTATCTGACTGCTGTACTGCCTGAAACAGTGAAGAAGATTGCTGTTTTAGACCGTTCTAAGGAAATGGGTACAAGAGAACCTCTGTATCTGGATGTTCTGCATGCACTGAAAGATAAGAACCTGACTATCATCGGTGGTCGTTATGGTATGGGTTCACGCGATACTGCTCCAAATCAGATTAAGGCTGTTTATGATGAACTGGCTAAGGATGCACCTAAGGATGAATTCACAATCGGTATCGAAGATGATGTAACTCATCTGTCTTTGGAACTGGATCCTGAATTCCATGTTGAAGGTGATTATACTTCATGTCTGTTCTTTGGTCTGGGATCAGATGGTACAGTTTCTGCAAACAAATCATCAATCAAGATCATTGGTGACAATACTGATCAGTATGCACAGGCATACTTCCAGTATGACTCTAAGAAGGCTGGTGGGGTAACTCGTTCTCACCTGAGATTTGGTCCTTCTCCAATCCGTTCTACTTACTACATCAACAATGCTGACTTTGTATCATGCTCACTGGATGCTTACTGCTTCAAGTATGATATGGTTGCTCAGCTGAAGAAGGGTGGAACATTCCTGCTGAATACTACTTTCTCAGCAGATGAAATTGAAAAGCATCTGCCAAACCGCATGCTGGCTGGTCTGGCTAAGAAGAATGCGAAGTTCTATATCATCGATGCAACTAACATTGCTGCTGAAATCGGTATGGGACGTCGTACAAACACAATTCTGCAGTCTGCATTCTTTGCTCTGAACGAACAGATTATGCCATATGACAAGGCTGTTGAACTGATGAAGTACATGGCTAAGAAATCTTACTCTAAGAAGGGTGAAGAAATCGTTCAGCTGAACTACAAGGCTATCGATACTGGTAAGTCTGGTCTGGTTGAAATCGCTGTTAAGCCTGAATGGGCTGATCTGAAGTATGACAATGGTCGTGTTTCTACAGGTGATGAATACTTCGATAACCATGTAATGGCTATCAACTCTCTGGAAGGTTATGATCTGCCAGTTTCTAACTTCACTAAGTATGGACTGCTGGATGGTTCAATTCAGAACAACGTAGCTCTGAGAGAAAAGAGAACAATTGCTGCTCAGGTACCTTCATGGAATCCTGACAACTGTATCCAGTGCGGATTCTGTTCATATGTATGTCCACATGCAACTATCCGTACATTCTTACTCACTGATGAAGAAGTTGCTAACGCACCAATGGAATTCAAGACTATTCCAGCTATGGGTAAAGATGTAGCAGCTCTGAAGTATCGTGTACAGGTTTCTCCTGCTAACTGTGTAGGTTGCGGTCTGTGCGTTGTTGAATGTCCAGGCAAGAAGGGCGAAAAGGCTCTGAAAATGGCTGACATCAACACTAAACTGGATCAGGAACCTCTGGCTGATTACCTGTTCAAGGAAGTTGAATACAAGTCTCAGTACTTCCCAACTACAACTGTTA
>JAFYOL010000201.1 GCA_017560205.1 Erysipelotrichaceae bacterium
AACATCCATGCGCTTCCATACATTGATGGGGCTAAAGTTATGGCTCAGGCATCCTTGTGTGTGATGCGTGGCGGTGCAACAACAGCGGCAGAAATTACAGCAATGGGCATGCCTTCTATCATGATTCCAAGTCCATATGTACCAAACAATCATCAGGTTAAAAATGCTCAGGCTCTGGAAAAAATCAATGCATCGATCATGATTGAGGAAAAGGATCTTACAGTTGATGTGATTGTGGATAAGATTGACAGCTGCATGAACAATGCGGTACTGAGAGAATCCATGGCGCTTAACACAAAGAAACTTGGTTTTCCAAACGCAAGCGAAGATATCATTCAGTGGTTATGTGAACTGACGGGGGTATCATGGAAAAATTAGTAAGAGAATTACAGCAGTATGGTCAGGTGCAGGAAAATGTTTCTTTGCGCACAATGACTACACTGCGTATTGGAGGGAATGCACGTATTGTCGTGTATCCAAAAAATATACTTGCCTTAACACAGGTGATCAGAGAAATTAAAGAAGCCAATGCACCTTATAAACTGATTGGCAAAGGTTCAAATCTGCTGTGTTCAGATGATGATTACAACGGAGTTGTGATTCGTCTGGACAGAACGTTTACAGAATATTATTTTGACCATGATATCTGTTATGCAGAAGCTGGATGTTCCATCATTGCTCTGGCTTACAGTGCAATGAAGAATTCACTCAGTGGTCTTGAATTTGCCAGTGGGATTCCAGGGACAGTTGGTGGTGTGACATTCATGAATGCCGGTGCTTATAAAAGCAACATGGCATCCATCATTCAGGAAGTGTTTGTCTATCGTGATGGACAGCTGTGCTGGATGGATGTGAATGAATGTGAATTTGCATATCGCACAAGTATTTTCCAGAAGCATCTGGACTGGATTGTGCTGGCTGTTAAGATGAAACTTGAACAGGGAAATGAAGAAGAAATTCGTGCCTTGATGGATCAGCGCAGAGAACGCAGAATGAGTTCACAGCCGCTTGAAATGCCAAGCGCAGGAAGTGTGTTCCGCAATCCGGATGATCGTGCTGCATGGCAGTACATTGAAGATATCGGCTATCGCGGTAAATCCATTGGAGGAGCTGCAGTATCTGAGAAACATGTCAATTTCATTGTCAACAAAGACAATGCCACAGCCAGTGACTTCATTTCACTGGTCAGTGAAATTCAAGACAAAGTAAAAGAGCAGTTTGGTGTTGAATTGAAGATGGAAGTGGAGAAATTCAATTGGCAGACAAAGTAAAACAGACCAAATCAGATACGGTAGAAAAAGTATTTGAAAAACACCGTTTTGAAGCTTTGAGAGCGCGCTTTCTGACCAACAAGATGAAAGTATTTGTCTTTGCGATCTTCTGCGGGTTTGTACTGATTGCAGCGGGATTTCTGCTCAGTCCAGCTTCCAAAGTAAAAGGCTTTGATATTGAAGGAAATTATTTTCTGAGTGATGAAGAAGTCCTGAATATCAGTGGAATCAGCGATCAGTCACGTTATCTGTTTCTGTTTGATTCATTGACTGAAGAACATCTGAAAAACAATCCTTTGATTGAAGATGCTCAGGTAAAGGTCAGAAACAATGGAACAGTTTATATTCAAATCACTGAAAAAGTCATTATTGGTTATCGTTACAAGACATATCCTGAATTGATTTTCCAGGATGGGACAACCATGGAGCTGACAAATCAGTATGCATATCTGTATGCAGAAGTACCATTGATTGTCGGATTCAATGATGATATCCGTGATTTTGCCAAGGCCTTTGAAAAAGTGCCTCAGAAGCGTATTGCGTCAATTTCTGAAATTCATCGTCATGAATACAGCTATGATCCAAATGGACTGGAATTTGTGATGAAGGATGGAAATCGATTCTTTGCGAGTTTCTACAGTGCTGATGTCATTAATCAGTACAATGGTGTAGCATCAGCTTTGAGTGAAAAAAGTGTCTGTCTGTATGCAGATGAGAACTCACGAAATGTCTATAAATCGTTATGTCCTGAAGAAGTGGAAGCAATGGAGCAGCTTGAAGCTGAAAATCAGGAAAATGCCGAAGAATAAAGGCTATTTTAGGTGAAAAATATTTCACAAAAACGGAAAAAGTTTGAAATCATCGAACTGTTTCTATATAATAAATTGGGCTGTAAGGAGGAATATCTATGGCTATTGAGAGAGTAACAGGTTTAGGAAACATCAATATCTCCCAGGAAGCAATTGCTACATTGGCTGGCGGTGTTGTCAGCGAATGCTACGGTGTTGTCGGCATGGCATCACAGAAGGTTTTCAAAGACGGCATTGCTGAACTTTTGAAAAAAGACAATTATGCAAAAGGAGTCGTTGTTCGCAAAGGTGAAAACGCTCTTGAACTGGATCTATATATTATCATCAGCTTCGGAGTTAAGATTTCTGAAGTCGTAATGGAAGTGCAGAAGAAAGTGAAATACGTTCTGGAAAAGACATTGGAACTGGATGAAGTTCTGGTTAATGTTTATGTTCAGGGTGTTAAAGTCGTTGACTAACTGGTGTCATTATGAAATACATTAATGGTCAGTTATTTAAGCAGATGCTTCAGAGCGGTGCTGCAAATCTGAGCAATCATCATGCAGAAATCGATGCTTTGAACGTCTTCCCAGTACCAGATGGCGACACTGGTACAAACATGTCCATGACATTTACTTCCGGTGTCAAGGATGCACTTGCGGTTTGCTCGGACGAAATTCCAGTTATCGCTAAAGCTCTGTCAAAAGGACTTTTGATGGGTGCACGTGGAAACTCAGGGGTTATTACTTCTCAGATTTTCCGTGGATTGTATCAGTCAATTGACAAGAAAGAAACTTTGAATGCAGCTGATCTTGCTGCAGCATTCTCAAAGGGTTCAGAAGTTGCTTATAAGGCAGTTATGAAACCAGTTGAAGGAACTATTCTGACAGTTATCCGTGAATCAAGCTATTATGCTGAACATCTGGTAAATCCAGAAGAAATGGAAGTTGAAGAATGGTTCAAGACATTCATTGATTATGCAAAAGAATCATTGAATACAACACCAGATCTGCTTCCTGTACTGAAGGAAGTTGGTGTGGTTGACTCAGGTGGAGCTGGTCTGATTGTCATTCTGGAAGGGATGTATTCAGCTCTGTTGGGTAATGTGATTGAAGCTCATGAAACAGACACTGCTGCATCAGCTGCTGCAATGGATGTTGAAAATGATGAGTTTGGTTACTGTACAGAATTCATTCTGCGTCTGAATGATCATGGTATGAGAGCATTCACTGAAGACAAACTGAAGAGAAAACTGTCTCAGATTGGTGAATCCATCGTTGTTGTACAGGATGAAGAACTGGTTAAGGTTCACGTTCATACATTGACTCCAGGGGAAGCACTGAATCTGGCTCAGCGTTATGGTGAGTTTGTAAAACTGAAGATTGAAAACATGCAGGAACAGCATAGCACACTGCAGAGTGAAGCAGCTGCTCCGGCAGTTGAAGCTCCTGCAAAGGAATATGCATTGATTGCAGTTGCTGCAGGTGAAGGGCTGACTAATCTGTTCAAGGAATATCGCTGCGATGTTGTGATTTCAGGTGGTCAGACAATGAACCCTTCAACAGAAGATTTCGTTGCAGCAATCAACAAGCTGAATGCTAAGCATATTCTGATTCTGCCTAACAACTCCAACATTATTCTGGCAGCTCAGCAGGCAGCAGTTGTTCTGGATGACAGAGACATTCATGTACTGCCATCAAAGTCAATTCCTCAGGGTCTGAGTGCTTGTCTGATGTTCAATCCTGAAGCTGATGTTGAAGGAAACCTGGAAGAAATGACAGAAGCAATCAAGAATGTCAAGACAGGTCAGGTAACATACGCAATTAAGGATACAACATATGAAGGCCTTGAAATCAAGGAAGGCGATTATATGGGTATGTTCGAAAAGAGCATCATCGTAGCAGTTCCTGATAAGATGCAGGCTGTAAAGACACTGGTTGATCAGATGGTTGATGAAGATGCTGAAATCGTAACTTTGATTGCTGGTGAAGATGCTTCTGAAGAAGAAGTTGAAGAACTGGTAGCATACATTGAAGATAACTATGATGCAGAAGTAGATCTGCACCGTGGTGATCAGCCTGTGTACTGCTTCGTATTAGGTGTTGAATAAAAACTAGAAAACATGCGAATTTTCGCATGTTTTTCTTTTTATGAAAATGTTCGTTTTATGTTTCAAAAAAACACCTGTAAAGCAGAAAATCAAGAAAAGTCAAGGGAGTGTAAAAGCTTCATCTCAACTTGATTCTGTGCTAAGATATATAAACTTTAAGAAGTGATAAGCATATGACATTTGAATCGAATAAGTGCTTGCACTTCTTTTTCTTTTTACAGGAGGGAAAAATGAAACAGATACCAAAAAGTGAAAGACCTAGAGAAAAAGCATTGATGCATGGAATAGACTCGTTATCCAATCGTGAGCTGCTGGCTTTATTGATAAGAAGCGGCACAGCGAATCATTCGGCATTTGATATTGCGGATGATCTGCTGAAAAACGGTCTGGGTGCATTAAGCAGATTGAGTTTTTCAGACTTGTGTAAGATTGATGGTATCAGCAAGGTGAAGGCACTGGAGATTCTTGCCTGGAATCAATTGAGTCATCGTATTTCTTATGAACAGATTCAGGATAAGGATGTTGTTTCTGATCCTGAATCATTAATTCACTGGTGCAAGATGAAACTTGGTGCTTTGCAGCAGGAGCACTTTCTTGTGGTGTTTCTTGATTCTCATAATGCAGTACAAGGCTATAAAGTGCTGTTTACAGGTACATTGAATTCTTCACTGGTTCATCCGCGAGAAGTCTTTAAAGAAGCTTTAAATGTGTCCTGCAGCAAAATACTTGTGGTACATAATCATCCTTCCGGCAATCTGGATCCAAGTGCTGCAGATTTGATGGTGACAGAGAATCTGGTCAACTCAGGAAAAATGATGAAAATCCCTGTGATAGACCATCTGATCGTATCCGGGAGTGACTATTTCAGTTTTTATGAACATGGTCTGATGGAATAAGACAGGAGTGAATTCGAGCTTTTCTGCGTTTTTCTCTTTATATACTTGAAACAGAAATCAGGGTATCCAGATTTTGCATGATGTTGTTAAAGATGCATATGCTAAAGTGGAGGGGTGTTTATGAGATACAGGAAAGACTTATATATGAGAAAGACACGTATGTCTAAAGAAGAGAAATCATGGTTCAGTCGTGTCATCGGTTCATTGTTTACATTGGTTACACTTTTTATGTGCTGTATCTGTGTGGTTTTGTCTGGTCAGATTTATTCAGCAGGGGGATTTGATCCTGTGATAGAGAAATGGAATGAAGTGTCAGGTTCATTGAATCTGAATGAATTGAAGGAGTGGATCTTTCTTGAAAAATGGATCAATGGGCAGATTCTTCAGGTTTCATCGAATTCATATCAATTGGTTGGAAATCAGATGTATGAGGTAGCTGATCATGAGGTACTTACTATTGATGATGGAATTGTCATTTACTGTGCTGAACAGAATGATTCTTTGATGGTCATGGTTCGACAGGACAATGGGTTGATTGTGACGTATGGCCAGTTGAATGAGGTGTTCTGCCGTGAAGATGATCGAGTTGTGGCAGGATCGGTATTAGCGAAGGTGCAGGATCAAGTTTATCTTGATTTCTCATGGCAGGGTGAGTCCATCTCTTATGAAGAAGCACTTGCGTTTGAAAATTAACATATCGTTGATGACCCTTCTTGTCTGGTGGTGTCTTATGATGCTTCGCGCAGAAAGATGGGTCTTTTTCTGTTATGGAATTATGATGTTTCATGAATTTGCCCATGTAATGGCTGCATCATTGCTGCACTGTTCAATAGAAAAAGTTGTTGTTTATCCATTTGGGTTATGTGCAGAAATCAGCAATACGGAATTGTTGTCTTTTTTTCAGCGTCTTTTTTTGTATGGAGCAGGGGCTGGTGCACATCTTGTGGTCTTTGGTGTTCTGTCTTTGTTGAAAGAATCAAGATTGATATCTCTGTTAATGTTTGAATATATGGCTCAGATCAACATGAATTATCTACTGTTTAATCTTCTTCCTGTTTATCCATTGGATGGATATCAGATTCTGTTAAGTTTTCTCTATCTTGTACTGCCATATCGGTATGCACTGTTTCTTTCTGAATTGAGTTCATTTTTGATGCTGTATCTTTTTGTTATGAGAAGTCCTTTCAGGGTGGTCATTGTCTTAAGTGGAATGATTCTGTTTGGAATCAATATGTTTCGATGTTTTGGGTTAAGAAAAGAAATGCATCATTTTTATCTGAAACGATATCTTTTTCCTGTCGAAAGTTCATATAAAATACATCAAATTGAAGACTGTTTTGTCTATCACAGGAATCTGATAATGAATGAAAATGAGATACTCGATGAAAGAAAACTGCTCAAAAAAATTCTTAAACTTTAGCCAAAGTACAAACCATTTAAAGAAATGTATGATATAATTTAACGTGGAAGCGAGGGATTTATGTTGAAAAAAATCACACTTTTGATCCTCAGCACAATTTTGTCACTGAGTCTTTTGTCAGGTTGTTCTCTGGCAACTAAAAAGATTGTCTATACAGTTTATCCAGTAGGTTATCTATTGGAAGAAATCGCTGGAGATACAATTATGATTGAATCTTTGCAGACAGATACCATTGTTCAGCGTGCTAATATTGCGGAAGATTATCAGATGGTTCTGGAAGATGCAAGTCTGTTTCTGCATATCGGGGCATTGGAACCGTATATTTCACTTTATTCCAATGAAATCCGTTCTCATGGAATTGAAACTCTGGATTTGTCTTTGAAGAATTCAATTTATGAGTTTAAACGTTATACTCGTGGTGTAGTTGATGGAGAAAATGTATATACAACATCAGCTTACTATAAGGGGGATGCGTTTAAGACAATTGATACCAATGAAAAAGATCTGTATTTGTGGACAGATCCTATCTCTATGGTGTCTATGGCCAGAGAAATCAAGAACTGGCTTCAGGAAAAATATCCTGAAGATGCAGCATATTATGAAGAAAACTTTGAAGAACTGGAAAGCAATCTGATTCTTCTTGATGCGCAGTATACATCTCTTTCCAATAAACTGAAAGAAGAAAACAAGAGCATCAAATTTGTCTCCATGACTGCAAGTTTTGGGAACTGGCAGAGAACCTATGGAATTCAGGTGTATCCTGTAATTTTGTCCAAGTATGGTGTTCTGCCAAATGACCTTCAGCTTGAGGCCATTAAACAGCGTATTCAGGAAGATGGCGTAAGATATATCGTCAATGAACCGAATATGACAGAAGATATGAAAGAACTGTATGATCAGCTTGTGGAAGAACTGGGTTTGAAAACAATTGAGTTAAGCAATCTGTCTTCGCTGAGTGTTACACAGAAATCTTCAAATATGGATTATCTGACAATTATGTATGAAAATCTGGCACAGCTTGAAGTGATGGCAAGTGCCAACAGCAATCTGGATGATTATCTGGATGATGAAGTACTTTATGAAGAAAACTAGCAGACCGTAAACTACGGTCTGTTTACCAATAGGAGATACGATTATGAAAAAAATGCTTCTAGTGGATGGCAACAGTATGCTTTTCAGGGCATATTATGCCACAGTCTATGGACGTCCGATGAGCACATCAAATGGAATACCAACCAATGCAGTGTTTGGTTTTTCAAATATGCTGAGCAAGGCTGTAGAAATCATTCAGCCGGATTATCTGTGCGTTGCCTTTGATAGTGCGAAAAAGAATTTCCGTCATGAACTGTTTCCTGAATACAAAGGAGGGCGTAAAGAGACTCCTGAAGATCTGGTAGTACAGTTTGGTATTGTACGTGAATTTCTGGATGCCTATAAAATTGCACGTTATGAAAAGGAATGCATTGAGGCAGATGATATTATTGGAACATTGTCTTATGCTCATCCTGAATGTGAAGTTGCCATTTTATCAAGTGATAGAGATCTGCTTCAGATTATTAATCCGACAACCAGTGTCTATCTGATGAAAAAAGGAATCAGTGAACTGGAAAAGATGGATGAAGCAGCTTTATATGAAAAATATGAAATTACACCCCCACAGATTGTGGATTTAAAGGGATTGATGGGAGATGCTTCTGACAATATCCCAGGTATTCCATCTGTTGGGGAAAAGACAGCTATCAAGCTTTTAAAACAGTTTGAAACGGTTGAAGGTGTGATTGAACATGTGAGTGAAATCAAAGGGAAACTGCATGATACAATTGTAAATTATCAGCAGCAGGCTATGTTGTCAAAACAGCTGGCGACGATCTGCAAGAGTGCTGATATTCCTGTTGATCTGGAACAGTTTGTTTATGCACCGGATTTCAAGAGCTTAAAAGAGTTCTATCTGAAGTATGAGATGAATTCACTGGCTAAAAAGATTGAAGTTGAAGAGACTGAAGAAACAGTTCAGCCTTCTTTTGAAGTCAAAATGTCCAGTGTATCTGTATGTCCGTCTCATTTATTAAAAAAGACTGCTGCAATTGTACCAGTTGAAGAGTCTTTGAATCTTTTAGATCAGCTTGAAGGACTAGTGATTGCCTCAGATACTGAAGCAGTTTATATGAATCTAGATGATGTCAAAAAAGATGTCCAGCTTTTATCTTATTTAAAAGATTCATCAAACAAATTGTCGTTTGACTGCAAAACATTGATGCATTGGGGTCATCATCATGGACTGGAGTTTGACAACTTCAAATCTGACTTGATGATTGCCTCTTTCTTGTGTGATGCATCGATTCAGAGTGTTGATGGGATGATTGAAAAGCTTGAACTGCCTGCAGTGAAGGAAGAGTCTGTTCAGATTAAGGCAATGAAGACTGCTGCATTGATGGTTCGTGCTGAACAGCTTTTAGAACAGCGTTTAAAAGAAATGGATTTAATTAAGGTTTATCGTGAGATTGAACTGCCTTTGATTTCAATTCTGTATGAAATGGAAAAGACAGGGATTGCGATTGATACTGTGACATTAAATCAGATTGCAGAAGATACATTGGCTCAGATGAATGAAGTGTCCATGCGCATTATGAGTTATGTGGATGAACCTTTTAATCTGAACTCTCCAAAGCAGCTGGCTGTTGTCTTGTTTGACAAACTGAATCTTCCTGCCAACAAGAAGCGTTCTACATCGGTTGAAGTGCTTGAAAAACTGCAGGGGAAACATCCAATCATTGATGATTTGATGGTATATCGCAAAGTAGCGAAACAATACAGCACCTATGCTGAAGGGTTAAAGAAATACATCCAGGCAGATGGCAGAATTCATACTGAATTCAATCGGTGTGTAACGCAGACTGGTCGTTTGTCTTCAACCAATCCAAATCTGCAGAACATCAGTGTTCGTGATGAACAGTCTCGTCAGATTCGTAAAGCATTTGTACCAAGTGAAAATCATGTTCTGATGGCATGTGACTATTCACAGGTTGAGCTTCGTGTACTGGCTCATATTGCGGATGAAAAGGGATTAATTGATGCTTTCGTTGCCGGTATGGATATTCATACAAAGACGGCAATGGATCTGTTTAATGTAGAGGCGGCTGAAGTGACATCTTTGATGCGTCGTGCTGCCAAAGCAGTGAACTTTGGGATTGTCTATGGCATTTCTGATTTTGGTCTGGCTCAGCAGATCGATGTGACACGCAAGGAAGCTCAGGAGTTCATTGATCGTTATTTTGAAAGCTATCCCAATATTCTGACTTATACACATTCAACGATTGAAGAATGTACAGAAAAGGGATATGTGACAACACTGTATGGTCGTCGTCGCGAAATTCCTGAAATCTTTGATAAGAACTACATGGTTCGTGAATTCGGTAAGCGTGCCGCAACCAATGCCCGTATTCAGGGAACTGCAGCCGATTTGATTAAGCTGGCGATGATTAAGATTGATCAGCGCATGAAAAAAGAAGGCGTCCAGTCTAAGATGCTGCTTCAGGTTCATGATGAACTGATTTTTGATGTTTTGATGGGTGAAGAAGAACTGATGAAAAATATCATTGAAGAAGAGATGACTCACGCAATGGAACTGAAAGTTCCTTTGGTTGCAGAATGCAAAGCTGGGTTCAGCTGGTATCAGGTGAAGTAGTATGCCGGAATTGCCAGAAGTCCAGACTGTGTTATCAACACTTGAACATATGATTGCCCACAAAACGATTGAATCCGTTGAGATTTTAAGTCCTGATGTGGTGCAGTGTGATTCAGATGAATTTTCTAGACGTTTGCATCAAAGAAGTTTTGTTTCTTTTAAGCGTCGTGGAAAGTACCTTCTGTTTGAAATGGAGGATGTGACACTGGTGTCTCATCTTCGCATGGAAGGCAAGTATTTTGTAGAGAAGCAATCTGATCCAATACGAAAACATACTCATGTCATCTTTCATTTAAATGATGGTACAGACTTGAGATATCATGATGTGCGTCGTTTCGGAAGAATGGAACTGATTGAAAAGAGTGAGGATTATCGTGATTTCCATGGATTAGGACCTGAACCTTTTTCAGATGAATTCAATGCACTCTATGCCTGGAACAAATCCAGAACTATGAAACGATCATTGAAAATGACGTTGCTGGATCAGAGTTTTGTAGCCGGTATCGGTAATATTTATGCAGATGAAATCTGCTTTAGAAGTAAGCTTCGACCAGAAACGCTGGTATCGAAGATTTCAAAGAAACGCTGGCAGCTGATTGTAGAAAACAGCCGTACAGTGTTAAGTGAAGCCATTGCACATGGTGGTTCTACAATTCGCAGTTATACTTCTTCTTTAGGCGTTACTGGACTGTTTCAGCTTCAGATCGATGTTTATGGAAGAGAAGGGGAACCATGTCATGTGTGTGGTTCAACCATTAAGAAAGTACGTCATGGACAGCGTGGGACTCATTTCTGTCCAGTGTGTCAAAGGAGATTATGATGAAATCGATTGCCATCACAGGGACAATTGGATCAGGGAAAAGTGCCTGCAGTCAGATTTTAAGAGAAGCTGGCTTTCAGGTCTTTGACTGTGATAAGGAATGTCATGCCTATTTAACAGTAGGAGGTCTTCTTTATCAGCGAGTGATTGATCTTTTGGGGTCTGAAATTTTATCTGTAGATGGTACAATTGACCGTAAAATGGTGGCAAGTCTTATTTTCAGTGATCTGGATTTGAAGAAGAAATATGAACAGATGTTTCATGATGAACTGAAAGTTCAGCTGAAGCATCATATCGCCTCATGTGATTTGTTTATTGCAGAAGTACCTTTGCTTTTTGAAACAGGGTTTGATGAACTGTTTGATGAAGTCTGGCTGGTAGTCTGTGATGAAAAGATTGCAGTAAAACGCTGCATGGAAAACAGAAACATGAGTGAACAGGAAGTTCTATCACGCATCAGAACACAGATGAGTGTTGAACTGAAAAAAGAAAAATCAGATGTGCTGTTTGAAAACAACGGCACTCTGGATGATTTGAGAAATCAGGTCATGGAAGCAAGTAAGGGGTTGAAGTAAGATGGCACTGCGCGCAAAGCACCAGTATCAAATTGAATGTACACAGGAAATTTCAAAAGAAAGAATCCTGGATTTATATACATGTTATCAGGCATGCATTGGGCATAAGGCGGTCAGTTTCTATCTGACACTTCTGGCAGAATCTCAGGTGCGTACAACTCAGCGTGAACACACTCGTTTATGCCGTCTGGCATCCATGGATATTCGTCAGATTGATCATGCCCGTGTACGTTGTGAACAGTTTGGTTTGATTCGTACCTATGTGAATCAGGATGAAACAGCTTATCTGTATGAATTGAATTGTCCGCTCAGCGCAAAAGAATTTCTTTCTCATGATGTGTTTGGTCGTCTGTATTTGTCCAGTGTAGGGGCAAAAGATGCAGCATTGACATCATCCATGGTGTATCCAGGACGCACTTCCAATCGTAATATGAAAGAAATCAGTGCAGCCTTCGACGTCTCTTTGATGTCATCATGGGATGCTGAAAAAGAAGTAGAATATTCAACTGTACAGAAGGAAGCGGAAGTACAGTACGATCGAAGAAAAGGTTTTGATACAGATCAGTTTCTTGCATTGAGTACAAATCTGACATTCCCATATCAGGCCCGTACAAAAGAAAATCTTCAGCTGATCAGTGATTTAGGTGCACTGTATGGAATTACTGAAGATCGTATGCGCATTTTAGTTGGTCATTGTGTCAACAATGCGACATCCACTTTAAATGAAGATATGCTTAGAAGAATGGCTTCTTATGAAAAGCCTGAAATTAAACATGAACCTAAAAATAAATATGATATGCCTCCTGTTCTGTTTCTGGAAAACATTCAGGGAGGCATCAGCGTAAGTCAGGTGGACAAGCGTCTTCTTGAGTCTTTGATGCGTGAAATGCATCTGTCTCATGAAGTCATCAATGTTCTGGTTGAATATGTACTGTCCATCAATGAAAATCGTCTGACTCGTTCTTTTGTAGAATCCATTGCTTCAGTGTGGGTCAGAAACAAAGTCACTACAATTGAGGATGCCCTGAAGATGACACAGAATACGCCAGTGAAAAAGCCAACTGCAAAACCTGTGCGTAAAGCAGCTGTGTCAAAATACATGGAACATTCAGAGTCAAATGCTCAGTTCAGTGAAGAAGAAAGAAAACAGCTGCTGTCTCGCTTGAGCCAGCTGGAGGAATAATATGGAAATTAAAGTACCAGTCAATGAAGAAATGATGAAAGAAAAAGAAGTACTGGTTGCTTCTTTGAAGAAGGATGATACTGTAAAATCTTTCCTTGTATCCAATGAATTGGATGAACGTTTTGTAGAGCAGTTTCCATACCGTATTCAAAAAGGTCTGACCAACATGAAAAAGTGTGCAGGATGCAATGGGTTGCATGAATGCAGACAGCCTAATAAGGGCCAGTTCAATGCGTTAAGCTATGATGGAATGCTGATTCTTCAGCCTAAATTATGTGCTTATGCAAGTGCTCATCAAAGCGAACGAGCACATTTAAAAAAGTTCTGGATTAACCAGATGCCGGAACATCTCAAGACAGTTTCAATTAAACAGATTGATCAGTCCAAAGAATCAGCAGATTATCTGCGTGCATTTGCTGAGGTGACCCTGAATCTGACTCAACCGGAACAGGGGCTGTATCTGTGTGGAGCAGTAGGCACAGGGAAAACTTATCTTGCCTGCTGCATCGCCAACTATTTTGCCCGCAAAGGGCAAAGCGTTGTCTTTGTGCAGACACCGGGCTGGATTTCAAAGATGAAGGGGATGTTCAATGATCCAGACGGCTTTGAAAGAGAACTGGAAATGATGAAAAAGGCCAATGTTGTCATTTTGGATGACATTGGTGCAGAAAGTGTCACTCCATGGGTAAGAGATGAACTGTTGTTTCCAATCTTAAATGAGCGTATGGAAAACGGTAGATTGACTTATTTTACCTCCAATGAAGAGCTATCAAGTCTTCAAGATCATTATGCATACAGCTCAATGGGGGAAGAAAAAATGAAAGCGGTTCGATTAATGGAACGCATTAAAATGTTGTCGAAACCTGTTGAAATCCAGGGAAAAAACAGAAGATTTAATAAATAATCAATTCACAAACAAAATAAATAATGATAGAATGAAATGGAATTTTGAAAGGTGGAATCAGGATGATTAGACGAATTGGTGTCTTAACTTCCGGCGGCGATTCACCAGGAATGAACGCTGCAATCCGTGCTGTTACCCGTGTTGCTTTGGCAAGCGGAATCGAAGTGATGGGGATTCGCGATGGATATCGCGGTCTTGTCAGTGGTAATTATGTGCTGCTGGATAAATCTCATGTCGCAGATCGCCTTGATCGTGGCGGAACTTTCTTAGGTTCTGCACGCCTGCCGGAATTCAAAGATGACGAAGTGCAGGATAAAGCTGTTGAAATGCTTCAGGCACATCAGATTGATGCTGTAGTTGTAGTAGGTGGAGACGGTTCATACCGTGGAGCGCTTGCTTTGACTAGAAAGGGCATCAACTGCATTGGTCTGCCTGGAACAATCGACAATGATATTCCTTGTACGGATTATACAATTGGATTTGATACTGCCCTTAACACAGTTGTTGAGGCAATCGATAAACTGAGAGATACATCAAGCTCTCATCATCGATGCAGTGTTGTTGAAGTAATGGGAAATCACTGTGGTGATTTGGCGTTGTATTCTGCCATTTCCTGCGGTGCTGAAATCGTTATTACTCCAGAAACTGGATTTGATGAAGCTGAAGTGCTGGAACGTTTGAAATATCTGGACGCAACTTTGAAGAAGAATCATGCGATTGTGATTGTTTCTGAAAAGATTACCGACGTAGATTCTCTGGCACGTAAGATTTCAACACATACAAGCTTTGCGGGACGTTCTACAATTTTAGGACATGTTCAGCGTGGTGGCTCGCCAACAGCGAGTGACCGTGTTCTGGCATCCCGTATGGCTGAAAAAGCCGTTGATCTTCTTGTAAAGGGTCAGGGTGGCATGTGTGTAGGTATTGTCAATAACGAAATCATTGCAACACCAATTGAAGAAGCACTAAGTCAAGCCAGAAAGTCGAGAAAACACTTATATCGACTCTTTGACCGTTTAGTATAAAGTAAGGAGAAAATTATGATACTGAGACAAACAAAAATTGTCTGCACCATTGGACCTGCCAGCGAATCAAAAGAAATGATGGAAAGTCTGGCACATGCTGGGATGAACATTGCACGTCTGAATTTTTCTCATGGCGATCATCAGGAGCATTTGCGTCGTATTGAACGCATTCGTGAAGTGAGCGATGAAACTGGTTATAACATTGCGGTAATGTTGGATACAAAAGGACCTGAAATTCGTCTGGGTACTTTTAAAAACAACCGTGAAGATTATGTTAAAGGTGAAATCGTTAAGGTAGTAAAAGAAAAAATCGAAGGTACACATGAGCGTTTCCACATTCAGTGTCCAGAACTGTTTGATGATATCAAAGCTGGAAATTATATTCTGGTTAATGATGGTAAACAGAAATTGACAGTTCTTGAAAACAATGGTGAAGAATTAACTTGTCGTGTTGAAGTAACTGGACCTCTGAGCTCTAAAAAAGGATGCAACGTGCCAGGTGTTAAACTGAGCATGCCATTCATTTCTGAAAAAGATGCTGCTGACATCCGTTTTGGATGCAAGCATAACGTTGATTTCATCGCGGCTTCATTTGTACGCCGTGCTGAAGATGTCATTCAGATTCGTAATCTGCTGATTCAGGAAGGTAGAAAGCACATTCAGATCATTGCTAAGATTGAAAATCAGGAAGGTTTTGATAACCTGGAAAGCATTCTTTCTGTAGCGGATGGTGTCATGGTTGCCAGAGGTGACCTGGGTGTAGAAGTTGAAACTGCATTTGTACCACTGTATCAGAAGCAGATCATCAAGATGGCAAATCGTTTTGGTAAGCCAGTAATCACTGCAACTCATATGCTGGATTCAATGACTTCAAATCCACGCTGTACACGTGCAGAAGCAAGTGATGTCTGCAATGCCATTATGGATGGTTCCGATGCAATTATGTTGTCAGGAGAAACTGCAGCAGGTGAATATCCTGTTGAAGCAGTCCAGACAATGGACAGAATTGCATTGGCAGTAGAACGTATTCTGCCATACCGTGAAAATCTGGATCAGGCTAAGCTTTCAAGCCATAAGACAATCCAGGATGCAATCGGTATTTCTATTTCCGATGCTACTTTGACTTTGGAAATTGCTGCTATCGTTGTATTCACTCAGGGTGGTACAACAGCACGTCGTGTTTCCAAGTTCAGACCATGTGTGCCAATTCTCGCTGTCACATTCTCTAAGGAAACACAGCGTCGTCTTCAGGCATACTGGGGTGTTAATGCTATTCATTCTGATATTCAGAACGATATGACAAACGATGACGAACTTGCAAGCATCATCGCAAAGGGCTATGGCTTCAAGCCAGGTCAGCTGATCATTATCTCTGCAGGATATCCTACAGGTGAAGGTTCAGCCAACATGATGAAGATCGTTCAGATCAAGTAAACACATAAAAAGCCTTACAACTGTAAGGCTTTTTTGTTTGATAAAAAAAGTCAGCTTATCGCTGACTTGGTGGATATTTGCGAAGTGCCATTGCTTCCTTGTGATTTAAGATAACAGGAATAACAATTGGATTTCGATGTGTTTTCTGATACAGGAAAGGTTCAAGTGCACTGCGTACTGTGTTCTTAAGTTCACCGAATGTTGTTTTCTGCATCATTTTTTTCTTTAATGCCTCATAGACAACCATTTCTGCTTCTTTCAGAAGAGTCTGGCTTTCTTTAATGTAGACAAAACCGCGGGATACAATGTTTGGACGACAGAGAATCTTGTTGTAGCGGGAATCAATCGTTACGATAACGGCTACCAAGCCACTGTCAGCCAGAATCTTACGGTCACGAAGCACTGCCGTAGAAAGACCAGATGCATCATTGCCATCGACATAAATATCATCAGTCTGAATGCGTGAATGTGCAAGGAAACACTCTTCATTTCTCAACACAACGATATCACCATTGGAACAGATGAAATTGTGACTTGGGTCAACCCCAGTTTCTACAGCTGTAGCTGCATGAAGCTTCAACATCTTGTATTCACCATGAATCGGCATGAAGTACTTTGGTTTAATCAGCTGGAGCATCAGTTTCTGTTCTTCCTGAGAAGCATGACCAGTTGTATGCAGGGAAGTCAGGGCTGAATTTTCCAATACATTGGCACCTTTGCGAGTCAGCTTGTTGACTACCTGTGAAACGCTCATCGCATTGCCTGGAATTGGATTCGATGAGAAGATAACAGTATCGCCTGGCTGAATATGAATGTAACGATGTGTATCATTGGCAATTCTGCTCAATGCGGCTAAGGCTTCACCTTGTGATCCTGTGCAGACAATACAGAGTTTATTGCTTGGTGTTGAATCAATCTGATCAGGTGTAATGAAGTGTTCTGATCCGATTCGGATTGTACCAAGATTACGTCCGATTTCAACGACATTTTCCATTGATCGTCCAAAGATAATCACTTTACGTCCACATTGCACTGCAGCTTCCAGAATCTGCTGTACACGATGTACATTGGATGCGAACGTAGCTACAATCATACGCCCGCTGATTTTTCTTGCGATATCCAGAATCGACTGAGCAACTTTCTTTTCACTGACAGAAAAACCGGATACTGCAGAGTTAGTGGAATCACTCATCAGAAGTGTTACACCAATCTGGCCAATATAAGCCATTTTCTGATAATCAGAATTTGATCCAACAGGAGTCAAATCAAACTTGAAGTCTCCTGTATGAACAATGCGTCCATTTGGAGTATTGATCAGAACCCCCAATGAATCTGGAATAGAATGTGTTGTATCAAAGAAACCAACACTGAAATGGTTTGTTTTCACACTGGAATTGCCGTCGATTTCAACAATGTTGACCGATCTGGACATGCGCTTTTCTTCCAGCTTTCTGCGGATCTGTGCAGCTGCAAAGCGTGGTGCATAAATCGCAGGAATATTGACAGACATCAAAAGGAAAGGGATACCCCCAATGTGATCTTCATGTCCGTGTGTAATAATCAAAGCTTTAATCTTCCATTGATTCTTTACTAAATAAGTGTAATCAGGAATAACATAATCGACACCCAAAAGTTCATCATCAGGAAACACGACCCCAGAGTCAATGATAATAATTTCATCATCATGCTCATAACAATACATGTTTTTTCCGACTTCACCCAGTCCACCCAGGGCATAAACCAGGGTGTCTGTGGTACGGTTATATGAATGATCCTGTACGATATTTCTTGGAACTCTTGGCACTTTTGTCAAAGTTTTTGGATTCATAAATACCTCTTTCTATTTGTATTATATTTCTAAAAAATTGACGCCACGTTGGAATTATTTTATCACAGATAGTTGTACTATTCAATCATGATAGCCCCAGGGATTTTTGCGTTAGGAGCCATCTGATTAATGCGATCATAGAACATGATACCGCTGAAATGATCAATTTCATGCTGCAGTACAACTGCAAGATAGCCTTCTGCACGGATTGTGACCATTTTATCCTGAAGCAGATCATAACCTTCAACCTTAACACGCATGGAACGTGGTACATAACCGGCATGATCAACTTCTGCAGAAAGGCAGCCTTCACCTGATTTCAGGTAAGTCTGTTTTGCCGAAGCAGAGATGATTCTAGGGTTGACCAGAGCATAAGTTGCCATAATCGGTTCATCATTTTCGTCGTATCCGATTTCACAGTCAACGGCAATCATCTGTTTTAAAACACCAACCTGCACAGCTGCGATACCTACTGCAGGTCGAAGATTCTTAGCTTCTGCAAGCTCTTCATCTTTGGATTCGATGACATAAGTCAGCATATCCATTAAAAGTTCTTTGTCTTCATTGGACAAAGGCAAAGCAACTGGTTCAGACTTCTGTCTTACCAGTGGATCGTTATCTTTAATGATAGTATTTACGTTAATCAGCATATTTATCAACCTCAGATTCATTCTACTGAATATTCTTAAATTTGCAACAAATTTCTTCTGGAGACTCCACAAATATGGTAAAATGAAAAACGTGAGGTGAGAGAATGACAGAGAAGAAAAAAAATCCTTTTTATCAGCTTCCTGTTGGTTATGACAAACCGATTCATTTGACACTGATTGGCCTTACGATTTTTGGATTGATTATGAGTACTTCTGCCAGCATGGGAACCGATGCGGCAGATTATGTAGGACTGCTTTTTACTGTTATTAAACAGTTGGCTTTTATCGTTGCAGGATATGTTGCCATGATTGTTTTAGGACATATCTTTTCCTTTGCGTTATGTAAAAAACTGCTTCGCGAAATTGTCATTGGTACTGCAATTGTGCTGCTGGCAACTATGTTTTTCCGTGAAGTAGGGGGAGCCAAGGCCTGGATTCGTATTCCAATGGGTGGACGTGAGTTGACCATTCAGCCATCAGAATTTGCCAAGATTTCCATCATGGTCATTATGGCAACTTTTCTGGGGGATGTTGAAAATCAGAACATTAAATTTGAAGAACTGGTTAAAAGACCATTTGGTTTCATTGGTGTTTTCTTGTTTATTGTTATGATTCTGCAGCATGACTTGGGATCTGCAGTTGTTATGGCGGCTATTGCTGCTGTGTGCTTTCTGATTCCAAAACACAAAGTCCTTACAAGAGCTCAGTCTCATCTTCTGATGACTGTTATTGGAGCTTTGGGTCTGGTGATTCTTGTTTTGGCTACGCCGCTGCGAAATATTATTTTGAATGCAGAATCTGATTTTTATATGATTCGTCGATTTACCTCTGCCTTAAATCCATTTATGGATAAATATGGCAGTGGATTTCAGCTGATTAAAGGTCTGATTTCTTTTGCGACAGGTGGATTGACTGGTGTTGGTGTAGGTGCTTCCATTCAGAAGTACACCAATTTCCCGGCAGCAAGTACAGACTATATTTTAGCGATTATCGTTGAAGAGACAGGTATTTTGGGATTTGTTGCGCTGTTTGCAGGGTATATGCTGATTATCATGCGTCTTTTCAATTATGCGAAAAGAATTGAATCAGAAAAGGCAAAGATGGTACTGATTGGTACAGCATTCTATCTGTTTGTCCATTATGTCTTTAATGTGGGTGGAGTTACAGGTCTGATTCCACTGACTGGGGTACCTTTGCTTCTGATGTCATCTGGGGGGTCATCAACGATGTCTTTCATGATGGCCATTGGTGTATGTCAGGCGGTTATTTCTCAATACCGTACAGGACGTCTTAAATAAAAAAAGAGAATCCCCGAAGGGATTCAAAGAAAGGGAGAGGAGAAACAAAGATTTGGGGGATTGCATCTTTTGGATGCACTCTTATTCTGAACATGTTTTCCTCTTTTATACCTTTATTCTGAAAAAAGGAGGTTTTTTATGCGCATCATTGCAGGAAAATACCGTTCATTGCCGCTGGAGGCAGTGAAAGGCAACAATACGCGACCAACAACGGATAAAATCAAGGAAGCTGTCTTCAACAGCATTGGTCCTTATTTTGATGGAGGAATGATGCTGGATTTGTATGCAGGATCTGGCTCGGTTGGTTTAGAGTGTATTTCTCGCGGTATTGAACATGCTGTGTTTGTCGATAAGAGTTATGATGCGATTTCGACTATCAAAAAGAACATTGCCTTTGTTAAAGTACCATCTCAATGCACAGTATTGAAAATGGATGCCATGATGGCAGTCAAACGTCTGGCTCAGGAAGGCAAGAAATTTGATCTGGTGTATCTGGACCCTCCATATGCACATGAACAGAATGAAAAAATCATGAGTGCATTATGTGAACTGAATCTTTTGACTGAAGATGCAGTCGTTGTGGTAGAATCATTAAAAGAAGATGTGTTCTCAGAAGAAGTAGGACATCTTCATAAATACAAGGAAGCACTGTATGGGATTACCCGTATCAGTTATTATGAGGTGACAAAATGAAAGCATTGTTTGCAGGGTCATTTGATCCAGTAACGACAGGACATTTGAATCTGATTATGCGTGCCAGCCGCATGTTTGAAGAAGTTGTGGTGGCCGTAATGATCAATCCAGCCAAGAAAACAGCACTGTCCAAAGAAAAGCGCATGGAGCTTTTAAAGAAGTGCACAGGGCATTTGAACAACGTTAAAATCGTTGAAGAAGATGGACTGACAGTGGATGCAGCATGGAAACATGACTGTGGTGTTCTGGTGCGTGGTATCCGCAATGGCAAGGATACAGATTATGAAATTGAGCTTGAATACTACAACAAGCGTTTATCACCAGCATTGGAAACTGTGTATCTGTCCACAAAACCTGAACTGATGCATGTATCCAGTACACGTGTAAAAGAACTGATTCTGTTTGGCCGTGATGTCAAAGGATTGGTTCCTGAACTGATCAGAGAAGAAGTGGAAGAACTGTTATCGAAATAACAGATGCAATCAGACTCTGCACAATTCGATAACCGACATAGCGTACCCACGGCAGTTTCAGTTCACTGATGGAAATTGCCTGGTAGTGTACACAAAGTCCATTGAATCCACAAAGTGCATTGATCAGCACAAAGGCAATGGAGAAATTAAACTGTTGTGAAATCAGAAAACAGCCATAGGAAAACTCAGAAATGATCTTCATGATGTTTTCTAGAGAAGAGGGAAGAAACAGATTGATGAGAAGACTGAGTGTCTGAAACATCAACAGATAACCTCCAATCAGAAACACAATGAGTCCACTTTGAAATAAAGCACTTGATACAGAGTGCTTTTTTATTTGTGTCTTCTCTGTAATAGGATTGGCGATAATGGGAGTCCTGCTTGTCAGAAACAAAAGTCCAAAAGAACTGATTAGCTGAATCAGCCATAAAAACAGACCAGCTTTGATGTTGTGAAACATCTGCGTACCCACATTCATCATCAGAAAAGAAATAGTAGCTATGGGTGTACAGTACAACAGGCGATAGGCCATCTTTTCTGTGATACGCTGCTTCTGATAAGCATCATTGATCAGTACAACACTGGCAGGACATCCTGCCAAAAGACAGCTGATAATCAGTCCCAGACCTTCCTGATTGACATTAAGTACTTTGCACAATCCTTTTAATCCATAGGCTATATCAGTAAAAAATGAAGTACCTGATAGAATTTGAATCAGCACAATGCTGACAAACATGGAAGGAACAAGCTGTTCAAACCAGAAGGCTAGAATTTCTTTAGATAAAGCTGAAATTGCATTGGCATTGGAAAAAAACAGAATCACAAAGAGAATCAGGAGTATTTTCTTTATCGAATTCATGTCATCACCTGACATAGACTATGTGATTTGTTCAGAAAATATGTGTTTGTGTGTGATTTTAGCAACCATTCCTTGACAGTGCTAAATAATTCGTGTATATTTTTAGCAGACACAAGGAATAAGTGCTAAAGGTGGTGAATGTATGCTGACAAGAAGACGAATCGAAATCTTCAAATGTATCGTAGATGAATTCGTACGTACAGCAGAACCTATCGGATCTAAAACACTGATGGAAAAGTACCATCTGCCATATTCCAGTGCAACCATTCGAAATGAAATGCTGGCACTTGAAGAAATGGGTTATCTTGAAAAGACTCACACTTCATCAGGACGCATTCCATCAACGCAGGGATACAAGTTCTATTGTGAACATCTGCTTGAAAAAAGAATGGATGAAAAAATGGAACTGGCTTTATCAGAAGTGTTCTCAACTCGTCATATGAATATGGACGATGCGATTAAGAAGAGCTGTGATATCTTGTCACAGATGACGAATCTGACTTCTGGTGTGCTGGGGCCGAATGCTTCAATGCAGCGATTGGAACATATTAAACTGTTTCCAATCAATGATCGCAGTGCAGTCGCTATCTTTATTACAGATACAGGACATACTGAAAACAAGACTTTCTCGTTTAAGGAATCCTTATCTGTCGAAGACATTCAGAACTGTACCGCTATCCTGAATGACCGTTTAAAAGGAACTCCGATTCATGAAGTTGTAGAAAAGATGCAGTCACTCAAGCCGATTCTGGCAAGCAGTGTACAGCGTCATGAAATGCTGTTTCAGGCGTTTGTGAGTGCCTTTGTGAAGTTTGCCAGTGAAAACGTGTATTTCAGCGGCAAAGGAAACATGTTGTATCAGCCAGAGTTTGCCGATATTGAAAAACTCAGAGGTCTGATGGGCATGTTGGAAGATTCGAGCTTGTGGCGCAACATTGGTGCTACAAATCAGCTGGCGATCAAAACATCTTCTTCCAGTGAACTGGTGTGGATGGATGATGTCGCAGTCGTTTCTTCAAGCTTTAGAATCAATCCGGAAGAAACGGGAAAACTAATGGTTGTTGGTCCATCGCGTATGGATTATGACCGCATCGTGTCACTGCTTGAATATGTCAGTGATATGATTGAAAAACTGTATGGACAAGGAGGTCATCATGACAACTGAAAACGAAACAATGGTGAATGAAACAGTGGAAGAAGTTGTAGAAACAGAAGAAACTGTTGAAGAAGTCACAGAAGAGAAAAAAGAAAAAAAGAAAAAGTTCTTTGAAAAGAAGAATGAAACAGAAGAATTGAAAAATCGTATTGCTGAGCTGGAAGGTGAATGCGCTAAGCTGAAAAATGAATACCTGAAAGCTTATGCGGATACAGAAAATACAAGAAGAAGATTACAGAACGACTTTGACAGCCGTCAGAAGTACCGCATTCAAAGCTTCGCTCTGGATATTTTACCGGCGATTGATAACCTGGAAAGAGCTCTTGCTCAGAAGGCTACACCGGAAAATGAATCCTACGTCAAGGGTGTTGAAATGATCTACAATCAGCTGATGTATGCACTGAATAAAGAAGGCGTTGAAGTCATTGAAGCACTGAACGCACCATTTGATGCAAACTGGCATCAGGCTGTCATGTCTGAAGAAGTGGAAGGCACTGAAGCTGGAATCGTCATTGAAGTGTTCCAGAAAGGGTATAAACTGAAAGATCGTCTGCTGCGCCCTGCTATGGTAAAAGTCAGCGAATAAAATCTAGGAAATTTTCATAAGGAGGAAAACATTATGAGTAAAATTATTGGTATCGACTTAGGTACAACCAACAGCTGTGTTGCTGTAATGGAAGGTAAAGAAGCAAAAGTAATCACAAATCCAGAAGGAAATCGTACAACTCCATCGGTTGTCGCTTTCAAGAATGGTGAAAAGATTGTCGGTGATGCTGCAAAGCGTCAGGTTGTGACAAACAAGAACTCAGTGATTTCTATCAAGCGTCTGATGGGTTCTAATGAAAAAGTTGAACTGGATGGCAAGAGCTATACACCACAGGAAATCAGTGCAATGATTCTTCAGTACATGAAGACTTATGCAGAAGACTATCTGGGTGAAAAAGTAACAAAGGCTGTTATTACAGTTCCTGCATACTTCAACGATGCTCAGCGTCAGGCTACAAAGGATGCTGGTAAGATTGCAGGTCTTGAAGTAGAACGTATTATCAACGAACCAACTGCAGCTGCGCTGGCATTTGGTATCGATAAGACAGACATCGAACAGAAGGTTCTGGTGTATGACTTGGGTGGAGGTACATTTGACGTATCCATCCTGGATCTGGCTGACGGTACATTTGAAGTACTGGCTACAGCTGGTGACAACAAGCTGGGCGGAGATGACTTCGATAACGTTCTGGTTGACTGGATGACTCAGCAGTTTGCTAAGGAAAACGGTGTAGATCTGAAGAAGGACCGCATGGCTATGCAGCGCCTGAAAGAAGCTGCAGAAAAGGCAAAGACGGATCTGTCTGGTATGATGCAGACTCAGATTTCTCTGCCATTCATCAGCGCTGGTGCTGATGGACCTCTGCACTTTGAAGCAACTCTTTCACGTGCACAGTTTGATCAGATGACTCGTCATCTGGTTGAAAGAACAATCGGACCAGTTCGTCAGGCTCTGAAGGATGCAGGTCTGACGAAGAACGACATCCACCAGGTACTGCTGGTTGGTGGTTCTACTCGTATTCCAGCTGTACAGGAAGCTGTACGTAACGAACTGGGTAAAGAACCTAACCGTTCAGTGAACCCTGATGAAGTTGTAGCAATGGGTGCTGCAATTCAGGGTGGTGTCATCACAGGTGATGTTAAGGACGTACTGCTGCTTGACGTTACTCCACTTTCTCTGGGTATCGAAACTCTGGGTGGTGTGATGACAGTTCTGATTCCAAGAAACACAACAATCCCAACATCTAAATCACAGGTGTTCTCTACAGCTGCAGACAATCAGCCAGCTGTTGATATCCACGTGCTGCAGGGTGAAAGACCAATGGCTCGTGACAACAAGACTCTGGGTAACTTCCAGCTCTCTGGTATCGCACCAGCACGCCGCGGTGTTCCTCAGATCGAAGTAACATTCGACATCGACGTTAACGGTATCGTTCACGTATCTGCAAAAGATAAGGCTAACGGAAACGCTCAGTCAATCACAATCTCTGGATCAAATGGTCTGTCTGATGAAGAAATCGATCGTATGGTAAGAGATGCAGAAGCAAACAAAGAAGCTGATGAACTGAAGAAGAAAGAAATCGAAACACGCAACCGTGCTGAAAACTTCATCAACCAGATTGATGAAACTCTGAAACAGGACAATGCAAATGTAACTCCTGAACAGAAGGCTGAAGTACAGAAGCTGCGTGATGAACTGCAGAGCTGCCTGGACAACAACGACATGGTAACTCTGGAAAACAAGCTGAATGAACTGGAAGCTGCAGCTCAGAAGATGGCTGAAGCAATGTACCAGCAGCAGGGCGCTCAGGGTGGACAGGCTTATGGCAATCCAAACATGGGCGGAAACAATGCATACGATGACAATGTCGTTGATGCAGATTTCAAAGAAAAACACTAAAAATCAATCCCGCACAAATCCTGGCGCTAACGCTGGGATTTGATGCGTGAAACAATTCCACTCATCTGGGGTAAAGACCAAACACGCAGAGG
>JAFYOL010000202.1 GCA_017560205.1 Erysipelotrichaceae bacterium
CCAGTCAGTTTAATCTGAGAAGAGACACTTGTAGATGCTTCATTGAATTCCGCAAAAGATACAGTACACATGGCCATATCATCAACATTTCCATTTAAATTCAAAGAAGTATGTGAGCTGCTTTCATTCATCACAAACAGATTCACATTCGAATATGATCCACATTCAAAATTCAAATCCAGTTCTGGTGCATTTTGAATCAGGACCACAACATTGCTTGTTACATTTTCAGAAATACTCAGATCCAGACTTACTTTCTGCTGACCATCAAAAACAAGTTCAAGATCTTCTGACTGATTGATACAAAGTGAATCAGCCAGATCATTGATAATAAGCTTCTGCATAAAGCTTACTTCGCTTTCTTTGACACAGCACAGCTGCCCAGTGATACAACCTGTTTCTTTTCAGGCTTATTCACATTGATATTCAGCTGTTTATACAGCCAGTCATAACCCTCAGTATCAATCTTTTCAACCAGTGACTGATCCCCTTCATAAACAATCTTTCCATCAATCAGAACATGTGCATGAGTTGGTTTCAGCAGCTGATAGAAACGTTCATAATGCGATACAACAAGCAGACCCATATGATCTTTCTTCTGCATATCAACTACTGCGTTGGCTACAATCTTTAACGCATCAACGTCAAGACCAGAGTCAATTTCATCCAGCATCGCCATCGATGGTTTCAGCATTTTCATCTGCACGATTTCATTGCGCTTCTTTTCTCCACCCGAAAAACCTTCATTCAGATAACGATGTGCAAGATCCGGTTTCATTTCCAGTTCTTTGATGGTTGCTTCCATCTCTTTAATGAATTTAAAAAGTGAAACTGGTTTTTCAGAACGTGCATTCATTGCAGCTCTTAAGAAATCTGAATTGGTTACACCACTGATTTCCTGTGGATACTGCATCCCTAAAAACAGACCTGCACGACTTCTTTCATCAACACTCATTGACAGAACATCTTTCCCATCAAAGGTAATTGTTCCTTCTGTTACATGATATTTTGGATGACCCATAATAGCTGCAAGAAGTGTACTTTTCCCGTTCCCATTAGGTCCCATCAAGGCATGAATTTCATCAGCATTGACTGTCAGATCAACACCTTTCAGAATTTCTTTCCCTTCAATTTCTACATGTAGATTATTAATAACTAATACGCTCATAATGACATCCTTCCGTATTCTAACTTTAAATATCTTTGACATTATAACAGAAATCTAAACCTTATTCCAGTGATGTTATCTGCCTCAAATAGCACCTCTTTACAGCTTTTAACAGAAAACCTTTTTACAAACGTTAGATTCACGTAAAATTCAGATAAGAAAGCTCTTTTTTTATTTGAAAACAATGGATAAATACACTATAATATCTGAGTGATTCACTAAAGGAGGAACTTATGAAGAAAGTATTTAAAGAATACTGGCTGCTGATGCTCATCGGTGCATTGCTTCTTTGTGGTTCAGTCTACTTTGTCATTGAAGATAACACTGGCAAGATTGCTGGTAAAAAAGAAAATGGCAATGATGTTGTGTTCTCTATCGGTACTGAAAACGTAACTGCTGATGAATTCTATGATAGTCTGTATGAATCTTACGGAACTGCTGGTATTTATCAGTTCATGCTGAAAGCTGTTGCTGATGCATCTTACGAAACTACAACTGAAATGAAGGACCTGGCTGAACTGTATGCTGAAAACGTAAAAGCAAACTATATGAGCAGCTACGGTGGCGAATATGAAACTTATCTGGTTTCAGACCTTCAGTCTCTGGGATACAACTCAATTGATGATCTGACTACATATTTCGTAAACTACCAGAAAACAAATCAGTTTTTGATTGAAACAGTAACTGATGAAAACGATGGTACATGGAATGAATACGCAAAGGAAAACAACCCACGCGTAGTTAGTCATATTCTGATTAAGATGACTGATCCAGAAAATCCAACTGACGAAGAATTGGCAAAAGTCAATGC
>JAFYOL010000203.1 GCA_017560205.1 Erysipelotrichaceae bacterium
CATGTTGGGATACCTTGTACTGCTGATGCTTTGTGGATGTTCTGCCGCAAAAGAAAAAGCAGCGTGCACCCTGGTGAGTGGCAATAACACAGTAACAATAACAGAGGGAAGAGATGTAGCTTCTGATAAGGATGGTCAGGTTATTTCCTTGAAGCAGACACTTCAGATTGATTCAACTGAAGCTGATGTTCTTGTCATCTACAAAGAATATTATGAAAAACAGCTGGCTGAATATGCGGCTGATGAAAAGATGAAGACAAGCATTGTAGATACAGAAACAGGAATTCTGATTACACTGGAATTTGATGTAAAAAACATCAGTCCTTCCAGCAAAGATGCAATGATGGAACTTCTGGATATTGTATCATTGGATGCTGAAGCGCTTTTAGCTCAAATGAAAGATGCTGGCTTCAAATGTGGTGGTGAAGAAGCTGATTCATCAACAGATGAAAACACTGGCGAAAATACTGAAGAAAAGAAAGACGCAGAATAATCAATTCTGCGTCTTTTTTTAATTTAATAGCTAACTCTAGAATTCATGAAAATGACCCCACTTGAAACCATGTAGGGATTATGGTAATCTATAATCACTCAAAAGAAGAAGTTATTGGCATATCCGCATACTGAATTGAATAGGTTGAGTTGAATGTCAAAGACTTCTTCTTTTTTGTTTCTAAGGGGGATTTAGCTTATGAAGACAGTAACACTCTCCAATCGTTTCTATTATCATGAACTTGATGAAAAAGATGCATCAGCGATAAAGAATGATCTGGTGCTGTATAATTCGATGCTTCATAAAGCTTATAAGTACCTGTCTTTGAAAAACAAGGGTGTGTATGTCAAATCAAATGAAATCAATAAAGAACTTAAACATCTGTATGGTACAAATGATTATTTTCCTTTGTCCTGTCTATGGAAAGCACACTCACTTTTAAAGGCAACCTATGAACATCATCAGTTATGGCTGAAACAGAAGAAACAGCAGCTGAAAAGAATCGAAATGAAGATCGATGAGAAACAGAAAAAGATTGGTAAACTAGATAAACAGATCCAAAAGTTCATCGATAAGACAAAGGCAGGTAAACAGACAAGACAGGATTATCTTAAGGAAGTACAGATTTTAAAGCCTGAAAGAAAAAGACTTAAGAATCAACTATCACAGCTCATCTTCAAAAAGAACAGAACACATCAAGTCATGGAAAGAACTATGAGGTACTGCTGTTTTGGAGGAAAGAAACTAGCTGTAATCAGAACGACAACGGATATTTCTCATGAACAATGGTACAGAAAATATCATCATGCAAGGAATCATCTGATTTCAGTATGTGGAAGAAGACAGGGAAAGTATTCCAACAATCTTTTCAAATATCATGTGGATGAAGGCTATCTTGTCTATCGATGCAGCAGTGAAGATAGAGAAATCAAGTTGAATATCAAGTTTCATCATGATGCAGAATATCTCATCAAAGCTGTAAAGATGAAACATAATACACCAGGTAAGGCTGTGCAGTATGACCTGATCGACTATGGTGATTACTTCATCATCAAAGCGACAGTAGAAGTAAACGATGAACCTGTAGAATTC
>JAFYOL010000204.1 GCA_017560205.1 Erysipelotrichaceae bacterium
AGAAACTTCTGGTCTGCTTTATGTAAAGGAACTGGAAGATTTCATGGCTGAACTGAATGATGCTTCATTTGATGCAAGAATCGCATCAGGTGGCGGACGTATGGTGATCACTATGGACCGTTATGAAGCAAACTGGGGCATGGTTGAAAAGGGTTGGAAGACACATGTTCTGGGTGAAGGCAGAATGTTTGCCAACGCTACAGAAGCTGTTGAAACTTACCGTGCTGAACTGGGATGCTCTGACCAGGATCTGCCTGCATTCGTTATCGCTGAAGATGGCAAGCCAGTAGGTACTGTTGAAGATGGTGATGCAGTCATCCTGTACAACTTCCGCGGTGACCGTGCAATTGAAATCTCTAAGGCATTTGATGATGCTGAATTCACATACTTTGATCGCGTACGTCATCCACAGGTTGTGTATGCTGGTATGCTGCAGTACGATGGTGACCTGAAGATCCCTAACAAGTTCCTGGTTTACCCACCTGCAATCAAGCACACTCTGTCTGAACACCTGGTAAAACATGGAATCAAGTCTTATGCAATTTCTGAAACTCAGAAGTATGGTCATGTAACTTACTTCTGGAACGGAAACAACTCTGCTAAGTTCTCTGAAGAACTGGAAACTTGGGTTGAAGTTCCATCTGATATCGTTCCATTCGATCAGCGTCCTTGGATGAAGGCTGCAGAAGTAACTGATCTGCTGGTTGAAGCTATCGAATCTGGTGAATATGACTTCCTGCGTGTTAACTATCCAAATGGTGACATGGTTGGTCATACTGGTAACTACCAGGCTACAATCGTAGGTGTTGAATCTGTTGACTTGGCTCTGAAGCGTGTTATGGATGCTTGTGACAAGGTTGGCGCAGTTCTTTTGATTACTGCTGACCATGGTAATGCAGATGAAATGTATGAAAAGGCTAAGAAGCCTGAAGCTGCACCAAAACCAAAGACAGCTCATACTCTGAATAAGGTTCCATTCATCGTTCGCGGTGCTGATGTTGAACTGAAAGACGGTGACTTCGGTCTGTCTAACGTAGCTGCAACTGCAGTTGAACTGATGGGTCTTCCTGTTCCAGCTGAATGGGATGAATCCATGATCAAACACTAAGAAAACATTCTTGAAGATGCCTTTATAGGCATCTTTTCTTTTGATAAAATAGACTCAGGTGAGGTGTTGGTATGAAAAAGAAAACCATCGCATTGACAGGTGCAACAGGAATCATGGGATATCAGACTTTTCTAGAACTGATGAAAAGAAAAGATGAAGTGAGTGTCACTGTATTGATTCGTGAAAGTAAAAAAGCGCATCAAATGTTTGATGCGTATCAAAATGATCCTGCTGTACGTATTGTATGGGGCAATCTTGTGAACTATGAAGATGTCTTGAATCTGGTGGATGGTGCAGAGTATGTTCTGCATATTGGAGGCATGGTTTCACCTAAGGCGGACTATTATCCGGTGACAACATTGAGAACCAACGTGAGTGCTGCAGAGAATATTGTCAAAGCAGTTAAGGCACAGGCGAATCCTGATGAAGTCAAAGTGGTGTATATTGGGACAGTTGCCCAGACAGGGGACCGAAATCCACCTATTCATTGGGGACGAACTGGAGATCCGATTAAAATCAGTGTGTATGATCACTATGCCATTTCCAAGACAAAAGCTGAGGCTGTGTTTGCGGAATCTGGTCTGAAATATTGGGTTTCATTGCGTCAGTCTGGAATTCTGTATCCGGACATCTTAAAAAATATGGAACCCATCATGTATCATGTGCCAATGAATGGTGTTCTGGAATGGGCAACCGTTGAGGATTCTGGACGTTTAATGGCTAACATATGCACAATGGATTTACCGGATAGTTTCTATAGAAAGTTTTATAACATTGGATCAGGTGAACAATATCGTTTAACGAATTATGAGTTTGAAGATCTGATTTTAAATACACTGGGTCTGGGTTCACCAACCAAGCTGTTCAGTCCGAACTGGTTTACAACGAAGAATTTTCATGGACAGTGGTATGTTGATAGTAATGCACTGGAAGAAATCTGTCATTTTAGAGCGAATATTCCAGTTAAAGAGTATTTTAAAGAAATGATGAATCATGTTGAACCCTTCTATAAACTTGCGTTTTTAGGTCGTCCATATGCACCAATCCTTAAGCATACCTGGATGAAAAGCATTGCCCAAACAAAAACATATGGAACATTGTGGTGGGTGCAGCAGAATGTAGAAGAACGAATGAGTGCTTATTTTGGAAGTATGGAAGAATACTGTCAGATTCCAAAAAACTGGAAGGATTTTAAATTGACAATTCCATCCAAGAAGGCTGAATCAGAGGAAGTCATTGTTTTAAATCATGGATATGATGAAACTAAGCCATTTGATCAATTGACTTTAGAAGATTTAAGAAAAGCTGCAGAATTCAGAGGTGGCCAATGTCTCGCGAGTGAAATTGTGGATATGTACACACCTGTCTTGTGGAAAAGTGCACGTGGAAATGAATTCATGATGTCACCCAATCTGGTTCTGAAAGGTGGACACTGGTGTCCTGAAGAACTGCCTTGGCCATGGGATTATGACACAGAGGCAAAGTTGAATCCGTTCTTTGCACAGGTCTGGTATCCGTTGCATAATCAAAATCAGATGCATGTGTATGGTTCAGAGATCTTCGATAATTTTAAAGAAAAGGTGGAATAGAGATGCTGGTGGATATTACATTAAAAATTACACCTGAAATGATGAAACAGGTGTTCAATACACAGACCGTATCTTTTTCAGGACATATTGGAACTCATTTTGATGTCATGGATAAAGAGTTCCCATTGGACTATACAAAACGAAAGGGAATTGTGTTTGATGTCTCTTCTATTTCAGAACGAGATATTGAATGCACAGACATTGATTTATCGCGTATTGAAAAAGACATGTTTGTGCTGTTTTATTCCGGTATGATTGAACGTATTGAATATGGGACAAAACCTTATTTCAAGGAACATCCTCAGCTGTCTCATGAATTGATTGATGTCTTGATTGAAAAAGAAATATCGATGATAGGGGTTGATTTCTCTGGGGTGCGTCGTGGAAGTGAACATACACCAAAAGATCAGCTGTGCGCTGATCATGGTATCTTTGTGATTGAGAACTTATGCAATTTAAAGAATTTATTGAACGCAAAGACATGTACGGTGCATACTTATCCATTAAATATGACACAGATGACAGGTCTTCCTTGTCGTGTAGTTGCAGAAATAGAAAAAGACGAATAATTCGTCTTTTTTCTCTATATAAATAAAAAAACATGGTAACCCATGTCCTTTTTATCAATCTGTATACATATGTGATATCATGACTACAGTCTTGAGGGCAATTTTTATCTGTCTTTCTTTTTTAACTTCATTGATAGGGAGTATTTCTGTTGGTCGAAGGTTTGGGAGGTACGCTTCGTTTTGCTTATTCACAGAAATTTCAGCGAGTTATCAAGTTGAACATTTTCTTAAAGTGTTTCTACATTGTGTTCAGATCTTAGGGAGAATTCACTGTTCACGGTTTGCTTATTCATGTAAATTCGCTTTAATAAAAAACTGCCTGGAATTTGACCAGACAGAGTTGCTTATTCACTGAACTGATCAAAGTGACGTGTCACTGTTCACAGTTAAGGCTGTGTGTGGATCGCTTGACCAATTACAAGCATAAATGACGGGCATATTATAACCAGTGAAATATGCGCTGTCAATAGGAAAAAACAAACTTTTTTAATGTAATCCCTTACAATTAAAAACGCTTATTTTAAAGCGTTTTTTTGATCTTTTAAGATCATTTTTATACCGATAATATTGGTCATAATGGACAGACAATCAAAGGTAAAAGAGACAAAATTCAGGTAGTTTAAATCATACAGAACCCAGCAGAATGATGTACCGATAATCATCTTTTTTAATGTGATTTCACTTGGTGTATCCAGATACCAGGTAAAGAAGGAAACCGCAATAATCGGCATGAGTTCGATGAATCTGAAATTGCCTGGCTGATAGGAAAGAATGATGTAGATGATGATAAACATGATCTTCAGTTTCTTTGAAGGTGTGACTTTAAAGAAAAGCAGATTTCTGAAAATGGACACCATACCAGAGATGAATCCGGAGTACCCGCCTAACACAAAGTTTGAAATCCCAAACAGAAAGGATTGGAACGTCTGAGAGATTAAAATGTTTTTCTTTGTCTTCAATAAACCTGCAGAGACCATTAAAATGCAGGCAACCAAGGATAAACAGTTACCTAAAAGAATTGGATTCATAACTACCTCCAGAATCAGCACTAATCAGATTATACGTGGTTTATTTCTGTGTGTCAAAAGATGGAGATATGATAAAATATAGAAAATGGAGGTTTCACATGGAAATTATCAACACAAGAAGAAGTATTCGAAAATATACAGATCAGAGCGTATCGGATGAACTGCTGGTACAGTTATTGCAGGCGGCAATGAATGCACCAACCGCAAGAAACATGCAGGAATGGAAGTTTGTTGTGGTCAAGAATAAGGAACTGCAGAAGAAAATGGCAGAGGCGATGCCGAACACACATATGTCAGCTCATGCTGGGGCATGCATTGTGGTGTGCGGTGATACAACCATTCAGCCAAAGGCAGAATACATTTATGTGGATTGTGGGGCTGCTATTGAAAATCTGTTGCTGGAAGCACATTCTTTGGGATTGGGCTGCTGCTGGTGTGCAGTAGGTCCGAATGAAGATCGTATTGTACCGACAAAGGAACTTCTCAACCTTCCAGAGCACTATCTTCCAGTTGCCAACATTGCGATTGGCTGGCCAGCTGAAGAAAAAGAAGAAAATCATCGTTATGATGAAAACAAAGTGACATGGGTAAAATAAAATGCGGGATATCCCGCATTTTTAGTCTAACGATTTTGGTTTAAATCCACCGACAAAGTCTTCTGTCTTGAAGATGTTGATGATGACTTTTGGGTCGGCTTCTTTCATGATGCGAATGATGTCTTTGACTTCATAGGAAGAGACAACTGTTGTCATGATGGTAAATGGCTGCTTACTGTAACCACCGTAACCATCCATGCAGGAGATACCGTGGTGATATTCTTTGATGTAGGCATCCAGAATAGCTTCTGGTTTGTTTGTGGTAATCTGCATGGTCAGACGTTCATAGCGTGTATGGAATGTGGAGATCGTCTTGGTTGAGATGAACTGGAAGACAATGGAATATCCAGCATAGACCCATCCTTTTGATGCACCAAAGATCGTAATCAGAATGCAGTTGAACATGAAGACATACTGCCACAAAGATTTATTGAACTTGTTGGAGAAGTACAATGCGATAAAGTCTGTTCCACCTGTGGAAGCATTCCCTTTTAAGGCAATGACAATCGCAAAACCATACAAAAATCCACCAAAGGCAACATTCAGAATGATATCATCAAACAAAGGTTCAAATGAAGTGAACTTCAGCAGGGCTGATGTTGTGAAGACGTTGATCAAACTGAAGATGGTAAAACGTGGTGAAATGTTTTTAGCGCAAAACAATGCAACAGGAATGTTCAATGCCAACAGGACAAAAGAAGATGAAATTCCTCCGTTTGTCAGCATTTCCACCAACAAAGAAACCCCTGTAAATCCAGTTGAAATCATGGAAGATGGGCGAATCATTGTGTGGATGACATAAACCTGCAGTGCTGCAGAGAATACAACTGCACAAAGAGATACAAGATCTCTGAATTTTCTATTTTGGTTCAGTGTTCTTAAATTCATAAGCTACCTCGGAAAGTTATGAAAAAAGAATACACCTTTTTTTATCAGTTGGAAAGAGCGAATGTGTTATAATCACAATGAAAAGGTGGGATCATTCATGTGGACAATTATCGGTACATGGCGCATGGCCAAAGAGGGTGTTGAAGAAGGTGCAAAGCTGTTAGCTCAAGGCAGTAGTGCGCTGGATGCCCTTGAAAATGCAGTGAAAGCTGTAGAAAATGATCCTTATTATAAATCAGTCGGTTATGGTGGACTTCCAAATGAAGAAAAGGAAGTTGAACTGGATGCAGGATTTATGGATGGTGATACCTTGGGGTTTGGCGCTGTCTGTGCCATCAGGGATGTGGCTAATCCGGTTTCTGTTGCGCGTAGACTTTCTCAAGAGAATGTCAATTGTGTGCTTGTAGGAAGTGGGGCAACACAGTATGCTCTCAATAATGGTTTTGAAAAGAAAGACATGCTGACTGAGCGTGCTGAAGAATTCTATCAGAAGCGACTGGAAGAAATGAAAAAAGAACTGAATGCGTATCGTGGTCATGATACGGTAGGAATGTTGGCAGTGGATGCACAAGGTTCAATGGGTGCAGCAACCAGCACTAGTGGTCTTTTCATGAAGAAAAGAGGCCGTGTTGGAGATAGTCCGTTGATTGGTTCTGGTTTGTATGCGGACTCTGAAGTGGGTGCTGCAACGGCAACAGGTCTTGGCGAAGATCTGATGAAAGGCTGCATCAGTTATGAAATCGTAACACTGATGAAACAGGGGCTTCATCCTCAAAAAGCCTGTGAAAAAGCGGTAAGTGAGTTAGAAGAAAAGCTGAAAAGAAGACATGGCAGCTGCAGTGATCTGTCTGTCATTGCCCTGAACAATAAAGGTGAATGGGGTTGTGCAACCAACATTGACAATTTTGCGGTTTCAGTTGCGACTGAAGATGGATGCAAAGTCTATCATGTGGTGCGCAAAGAAGGTTATTGTGAAGCGGTTGAGGCGGACAGAGCCTGGGTTGATTTAAGAGTTGAAGAATAAACGTTCTTTCAGAAAGGAAAAGAAAGATGAAAGTAGAGATTTGTTGTGGCAGTTATGAAGATTGTCTGAGAGCTGAGCGCGGTGGTGCCAAGCGTGTTGAACTGAATTCAGCACTGTTTCTGGGTGGTTTGACACCAAGTATCGCAACAGTAAAGAAAGTACTTGATCACACATCTTTGGAAGTGATTGCGATGGTACGTCCTCGTGGTGCAGGGTTCTGTTATCTGAATTCAGAAGTTGAAGTCATGATGCAGGATGCAGAAGAAATGTTAAGCTTAGGTGTTGATGGTCTGGCGTTTGGTTTTCTGAATGCAGACTGTACTGTTGATGTGGAAAAGACAAAGGAAATGGTGGATCTGATTCATCGTTATGGTAAGACAGCTGTGTTCCATCGTGCGATTGATTGTGCTGTGGATTATGAAGCATCTGTATGCACATTGATTGAATTGGGTGTAGATCGTATTTTGACCAGTGGTCAGAAAGAAAAGGCGATGGATGGTGCAGATGCGATTGCGTTGATTCAGAAGAAATATGGTGATCGTCTTGAAGTGCTGCCAGGCAGCGGTGTCAATGCAGGTAATCTGAAAGAACTGTTTGAAAAGACAGGTGTATCTCAGGCACACTCTTCTTGTCGTCATTGGGAAAATGATCCAACGACAACAGGTGCTGGAGTAACTTACTCTTATCATGAAGCGTATGATTATGATTGTGTCAGTCAGGATCTGGTCAGTAAGCTTGTGGCAGAAGCGGAGAAGATTGGATGAATTTTTTAAAGCGTTTGTCAGTCTTTGAGCGTCGTCTGTGGCTGATTTCTGTCACTTTGATTGCCCTGCTTCATATTTTCCAGAAGGATCAGACTGTCTTTCAGCTGATTGCCTCGTTAATTGGAGTTACATCGTTGATCTTCATGGCCAAGGGTGATGTGATTGGCCAGTGGATGGCAGTGGTGTTCTGCTGCATGTATGCGGTGATTTCATGGCAGTTTCGTTATTATGGTGAACTGATGACGTATCTGTTTATGAGTTTACCGATTGCGATGATGTCGATTATAGAATGGATGAAAAATCCTTATGCTGAAAATGAAGTGAAGGTTGCGCACCTTTCGAAGAAACATTGGGTGATTCTGATTGTGTGTACGGTTGTTGTGACGATTGTGTTTCATTTTATTCTGAAGTTTTTCAATACTCCGAATTTATGGGTGAGTACCTTGTCGATTGCGACCAGTTTTCTGGCAGCGTCGTTGATGATGCTTCGCAGTCCTTATTATGCAGTGGCTTATGCGTTCAATGATGTTGTGCTGGTCACTTTGTGGGTTCTGGCTAGTTTTGTTGCACCGGAGAACTTGTCGATGGTGCTGTGTTTCAGTATTTTCCTGGTGAATGATATTTATGCGTATCACAGCTGGAAACAGATGAGAAAGCGTCAGGATGAATCAATTTAAAGGTAAGAAAGCACAGGAAACTGTGCTTTTTGAAAGGTTTGTGAAATGAAAGATAACATTGTAGAAATGGATGAATTGTGTTATATAATGAAAAGTTAGGTAGGTGGAATCTATGGATGAAAATCGTTATTTAGGTGAAGAAAAAATTTCTAAACTGCTTCTTAAATTCTCTGTTCCTTGTGTTGCCGGATTACTGATCAGTGCGTTTTACAACATTGCTGACCAGATCTTTATCGGTAACAGTTCATTAGGTTATCTCGGAAATGCTGCAACGGGTGTATCATTTCCTGTTATTTGTATTGCCAATGCGTTTGCATGGTGTATTGGTGATGGTGCCGCTTCTTTTTTGAGTATCTGCTCAGGTCGAAATGACAATGAAAGTGCTCATAAGTGTGTCGGTACTGGTATGACAGTGACAACACTGTTGTCCATTGCGTTGGCAAGTGTGTGTCTGTTGTTTGCGGAACCTTTGATGAGCATGTTTGGTGCATCTGCTCAGACATTGGGGCTGGCTGTTGATTACTTCAGAATCGTTGTGTTCTTCTTTCCTGTTTATCTGTTGATGAACGTGTTGAACAGCATGATTCGTGCAGATGGCAGTCCATCTTATGCGATGAAGGGGATGCTGATTGGGGCAATCACAAATATTGTGCTGGACCCTGTGTTCATCTTCCTGCTGGATTGGGGTATTGAAGGTGCTGCGTGGGCAACTGTCATCGGACAGATGTTGTCTTTTGTGTTCTGTGCAGTGTATTTCAGAAAACCAAAGACATTCAAGCTGACTTTAAGCAGCTTCAAGCCAAATATGGAAGTGTTGAGAACGATGATTTCTCTGGGGGCTTCAACATTTGTCACTCAGATTTCAATCGTGCTTGTTTCTCTGACTTGCAACATCATGCTGGCAAAGTATGGTGCATTGTCTATTTATGGTCCAGACATTCCAATCTCTGTTTTCAGTATTCAGACTAAGGTGTATACAATTGTTTTAAGTATTGTTACTGGGATTGTACTTGGTGGTCAGCCAATCTTTGGATACAACTATGGTGCACGTAAGATGGACCGTGTAAAAGATATCTATAAGATGGTCTTGAAACTGACAATTCTGGCAGGTGTGATTGCGACTGTTCTGTGTCAGTTCTTTCCAAGTGTGATTTTAAGTATCTTTGGTACAGGTGATGCGCTGTACATGGAATTTGGTGTCAAGACATTCCGTATTTATCTGTCTTTAATGACCATCACTGGTCTGGTTAAGATGACTGCTGTGTTCTTCCAGTCCATTGGTAAGTCACTGCATGCAGTTGCAGCATCTCTGGTGCGTGATATTGTGTGCTTCTGTACATTGGCTTTGATTTTGCCGAGTATCTTTGAATCGAATGCTGCAGGAAGTGGAATCAACGGGATTCTGATTGCGGCTCCTGTTGCCGATGTGGTAGCTTTGGCTGTGATTCTGGTGCTGACAATTTCTTTCTTCAAGTCACTCAATAAGGAAACTGCAGCGGTTGAAGAAAAGGTTGTTTTCCCTGAATCAAAAGAGGGAATCATCATTACTGTGGGGCGTGAACATGGTTCAGGTGGTAAGCAGATTGCCAAGATGGTCGCTGAAATGCTGGAAGTTCCATTCTACTATAAGGAGCTGACTGTTCTGGCTGCTCAGGAAAGTGGTCTGGACAAGGAATTCCTGTCTGGAATCAATGAAAATTCACCATCCATTCTGCATGATCTGTATCTGAGCACAAATGTTGTTCAGCAGGCTGTGATTGCGCAGGAAAAAGTCATCCGTGCTATTGCGGATAAGGGTGCTTGTGTGATTGTAGGGCGTGCTGCTGACTACATCCTCAAAGACAGAGACAATGTGTTCCGTGTGTTCCTGCATGCACCAAAAGAATATCGTATCAAAAGCATCATGGAGATGTATGGAGACAATGAAGCTCAGGCTGAAGAAAACGTACGTCATTCCGATGCTGCACGTGCTTCTTATTATCGCAATGTCACATCTCAGAAGTGGGGCGATCCTCATCATATGGATCTGGTGCTGGATGCTTCTTTGGGACGTGAAGTATGCGCAAGAATCATTGTGGATGCAGTAAAAAACATTCAGAATAAAGCTTAAATAAATAGTGGATAAAACAAACTGAATTTGCTTGCATATTTTTTCACAAGTGGTATGATAGATGCACAGCTTAAACCGTTACGTGCAGAATCCATCCCATGTGAACTTTTCCTTCCGTGAAATGATGGTCTGCAGTAATCCTTTTCCCTTTAATTTAAGCGTAGATAAAATAGAAAGCATCTTATTAAAGATGCTTTTTATTGTTTTGAAAAAGTTTTCATAAGAAACAGTAGAAAAGTTACACTTTTTTTATTTATGTGTCTTGTATGCGTTGATTTGTGATTTGAGAGTGCAATAATCAAAACATAGAAAGCAATTAGGCGTTTGAGTGGAAACCAGTACCTATGATCGACGCATTTCAGAGAGCTGCTGCTTTGGTGAAAGGCAGTATGCAAGATGTAGCGAATTCATTCCAGGAGCCATTGCCGAAGGACTGATCTGGGGTCTGATGACAATCGGTGTCTACATTTCATATAAAGTTTTGGATATTGCCGATCTGACAGTGGATGGTTCCATCTGTACCGGTGGCTGTGTCTGCGCTGTCGGGATTTCTGGCAGGTGTGCTGTGTGGTATCTTAACGGGTCTTCTGCATACTGCATTGGGGATTCCATCGATTCTGGCTGGTATTTTAACGCAGTTGATGTTGTATTCCATCAATCTGACAATTTTGGGTGGCAAGAGTCTGATGACGATTGATCCACGTTTAAATCAGCTTTTGGTCAACATGAGTGACAATCCGAAGGCAATTATGGTCATGATTGCGATTGTTTATGGAAATCGTCTGATTATGATGCATGAAGGTGAAATTCTGATTGATGTCAAAGGGGAAGAAAAACAGAATTTGACGATTGAACAGTTACTGAAACTGTTTGAAGCCAACAGTGGAAGTCAATTTGGTGATGACAAAGCTATCTTGTCGAAATAAATAAAAAACGTATTGATTAAAAAATGGATTGTGATATACTGTAGACGTTTTGGGGTTTTATAAAAATTCCATTGTAGAATCAATCTGCATTTATGATAAAATAGGATTGATGAAAATTCATTTTGACAGGAGGAAAAAGAAATGAAAAAGTTTTTAACTTTACTTCTGGCTGCAGTTCTGTGCTTCAGCATGGCAGCTTGCGGCGGCTCAAACGACTCTGCAAACAACGATTCTGATGTGACTCGTGTTGCGATCCTGCTTCCTTATCTGGGAGACCAGTCTTATCTGGATGTAACTGCAAATGCAAAAGTTCTTCTGGATCAGAAATATGGTTCTGACATCAGCGTAAATGTTGTGCAGATGGGGATGGATGAAGCTGACTGGGAACCTGCAAACATGCAGGCTGCTAATGAAGGCTATGACATCATCGTTTCTGGTAACTGGCAGTATGAAGGCGCAATGCTGAGTGTTGCGGCAGAATACCCAGAAATCAGCTATCTGAACTTTGACTACTCAGATGCAAATGGAAATGCACTGGACAATGTGTATGCAATTACATATGCTGCTCACGAAATCGGATACCTGGTTGGTGCTGTTGCTGGTGTGAAGTCACAGACTGGCATCATCGGTGGACTTGCTGGTAAGAATGCAGCAGGTATGAATCAGTTCATGGCTGGTTTCATCCAGGGTGCTGCAGATGCAAATCCAGAAATCAAAGTCATGATCAGCTATGTTGGTAGCTATGAAGACCCTGTAACTGCTAAGGAACAGAGTATGCAGATGATCAATGCTGGTGCAGACATTCTTTGGGGATGCGCTGGTGGATCAGGTAACGGTGTATTTGAAGCTGTAGCTGAAGCTCGTAAGACAAATAAAAACATTTGGGCAATGGGTGTAGACAGCGACCAGTACGTTTCAATGAGCGCAATGCCTGAACTGGCTGATGCAATTCTGACATCAGGTCTGAAGAAGGTTGACGTTGCGGTTACAAACGCAGTTGAACAGATGTTGAATGGTACAGCTCCATTTGGAACTCAGAAGATTCTGGGTTATGCAGATGGTGCAGTTGGACTGGCTGAAAACGAACACTATCTGGCAAATATGACTGAAGCTGAACTGGCTGCAGTTAAGGCACTGGCAGATAAGGTTGCTGATGGTACAACAGTTGTAGTTGACGAAGTAGCTAATCCAGGCGTATTCGAAAAGTACTACAACCAGTACGGATTGAAGTAGTTTCTTTTAAAAGTTTATTTAAAATAAACACATTCTGTGAAAATAGCACCTGTAAAGTTAAACTTTACAGGTGTTTTTCTTTGATTATCGATTTTAAAAAGCTGAAAAATTTGTTTTCAGCTTTTTCTTTTGTGTACTGTGTTTTCGTTGTAAAATAAAAAGAGGTACTGAATGAAAAGGAGGGGATGGTATGAAGCTTAGAGAAAATGAGATTCGTAGAGTGGTGTCGAGTTATCGTAATTATTCGCTGGCTAAACGTTATACCGAAATGGATGTTGTCGAAGACATGTGGATTACTTTGGATGATCAGATGAACTATGTTGTGAAAGCATCTTTGCGTGTCTACAACAAGATTGAAAAGTGTGAAATTCTCATCAGTCCGGAAGGTCATGTGCTGAATTATGGCTGTGAGTGCATCTGGTGTGATCGCATGAGTGCATGTGCTCATATTGGTGCGATTCTGTTTCTGATTGAACAGCTGCAGCCTGAATCGTTCCCTTTCCGTTATTTAGATGAAAAACAAAGAATCAAAGAAGAACTGGACCGTCGTCTTGAATTGATGGAACGTCGCAGAAAACGTGATACTGCACGTTATGCAACCCGTTTCTTTATGGATGAGGTCATGGATGATTTTACCCGTCAGGTGGATGCTCAGATGAACATGACCAAGTATCGTCTGTATGCAGAAATGAACATTGATCGTTATCGTGGATGTACATTAACCTTTAAGGTGGGTGCAGAACGTCTGTATGTGATCAAAAACATCACAGAGTTCTTAGGTCATATCAGTTCAAAAAATCGTGTCAAATACGGTAAAACCTGCGAATTTGTGCATTCCATGGATGCCTTTGATGAAGCCTCACGTGAAATCATCTCTTTTTTCAGAACACTGAAGGAACAGGGTGGATACAACTATTATGGACTTCAGCGTGAAGTGCAGGTCACCAATGAAATCCTGGATCTGATGTATGAGACCTTCTCTGATATGGATCAGCAGCATTGCAACTTCCAGTGTGCTGAACACGCCTTTTATCCTGAAGTGTATTGTGAGAAGGACGAGAATGAAATTGTGGTCACATTGGAAAGTGAAAACTTCTATTGCGGCAATGATGCACTGTATCGTCTGGATGCGTCCAAAAATATGCTGATCAGAAAAGAAGGAGCGAATCCAAGTGTCTTATTGAATCTGATGCGTACATTAAAGAAGAATACGCAGGTTGTACTGGAACAGAAACAGCTCATCGACTTCTATCGTTTTGTGTATGAAGAAGTAAAAGATGATGTGCTGTGGCAGGGATATCGTTTCCATGATCTGGATGCCCTTGAAGACAGTTGTGTCTTATATGGTGATGTCGATAATCGTGGTCGTATCTATTTTATTCTGGAATGTGTTTATGAAGATGGTTCACGTACATATGCCATTGATTCCAAGAACACTCCACACAACATGACCACAGAAAGAATCTGTCGTGCTTTGATTACTTATGGTGATGAGGTGGATACAGATAAGGGAATTGTGTACTTTGATGAAACTGCAGAAAAGACCTATACCTTCTTAAAAGAAGTGCTTCCTGTCATTCAAAGTGATTGTGATGTGTATGTGTCCAGTGCTTTAAACAACATGGGATCTTCACGTAAATATGGCATCAGTGTCGGCATTGGTGTTGAACATAATCTGCTGGAACTGAATGTTTATTCCGATGAGATTCCTGCATCAGAACTGATGGATGTCTTGAAGGCCTATCGCAGAAAACGCAAATTCCATCGTCTGAAAAATGGTCAGCTTCTTTCACTGGAATCAGAAGAACTGGCTGAGCTGGATGAAGTGATGGAACAGTACAATGTATCAACATCACAGTTTAAAAATGGTACTGCTCATATGAATCTGTATCGTGCTGTTGCGCTCAATCGTACGGCAGATGAGATGGAACATGTGCGAGTGCGTCGCAATGATAAGTTCAATGCATTGATTGAACGTTTTAAATCTGCATCAAAAGAACCAATCGCATTGGATGAACGTTATGATGCTATTCTGCGTGATTATCAGAAAACAGGCGTTCAGTGGATGAACACGTTAAGTCAGATGGGCTTTGGCGGTATTCTGGCAGATGATATGGGGTTAGGTAAAACACTGCAGGTCATTGCCTTATTGGACGCACAGAAGAAAAAACCAAATCTTGTGGTGTGTCCAAGTTCATTGATTTTAAACTGGCAGGATGAAATAGAGAAGTTTGCGCCGCATCTGAATGTTGTGTGCATTTATGGCAGCGCTGCAGCCAGAAGCTATCTGACAACACAGATTCATGAGTGTGATATTGCGGTTACTTCCTATGATTATCTTCGTCGTGATATTGAATCACTTGAAAAGATTCAGTTTGAAACAGTGATTCTGGATGAAGCACAGTACATTAAAAATCAGAAGACAAAGAATGCATTGTCTGTAAAACGACTGAAATCACATCATCGTTTTGCCTTGACAGGCACACCAATTGAGAACTCATTGGCTGAACTGTGGTCTATTTTTGATTTCTTGATGCCGGATTATCTGTACAACTATCATTATTTCCAGACTCATTATGAAAAGGGAATTGTGCGTGAGAATGATGCAGAGAAATCACGTAAGCTGAAACAATTGATTGAACCATTTGTCTTAAGGCGCACAAAGAAAGAAGTTTTGACTGAACTTCCAGACAAGATTGAAAAGACATTGACTCTTGACTTCAATGAAGAAGAAAAGAGAATGTACATTGCCAATCTGTCTCAGGTCAATCAGAAACTCAGCAATCTTCTTAAAATGGAACAGGTGGATAAGATTCAGATTCTGGCGATGTTGACAAGACTGCGTCAGATTTGTGCGGAACCACGTATTCTCTATGAAAACGTAACAGGACTCTCTTCCAAACTGGAAGGATGTCTTGAGCTGCTGGAAACATTGCGTGATTCAGGTAAGAAGACACTGTTGTTTTCAAGCTTTACCAGTGTTCTTGATCTGATCGAAGAAGAATGCAGACGTCGTCATTTCAGTGTCATCAAATTAACAGGAAGTACTTCCAAAGAAGATCGACGTGCTTATGTACAGAGATTTCAATCTGGCGATGCGGATGTTTTCCTGATTTCATTGAAGGCAGGAGGTACTGGATTGAATCTGACGGCTGCTGAAGCTGTAATTCATTATGACCCATGGTGGAATGTCTCTGCAGAAAATCAGGCAACAGACAGAGCTTATCGCATTGGTCAAAACAACAATGTTCAAGTCTTTAAACTGATTATGAAAGACAGCGTTGAAGAACGTATGACTGAACTTCAGCAAAAGAAGAAAGAACTTTCTGATTTGTTTGTGGAAAACAATGAAGGATCACTTTCAAAGATGACAACAGAAGATTTGATGAAATTATTTGAGTTATAGGGGATGGTCAAGCATCCCCTTTTTATGTAATATAATTGAGGTGAGGTTTTAAAAAATGAATTATTTAAAAGAAAAACGTTTTTATCGCTTTCTGATTCCATCTTTGATAGGAATGTTTTTGTTTATTATGCCACTTTCAGTTGATGGGAATTTAACGATTCCTGTTGCGGTTTTGGCTCATGGTCTTTTGGATTTGATGGGTGATTATATGTTGATGATCATCTGGTTTCTGATTACATTGAGTGCGTTGTTGACACTGATGCATAAAGTGACAGGAGTCTTTAAGAATTATCCTAAATTGAATCATTTATTTGGTATAAAAGGTTTCTGGTTTGGGGTACGCATGATTGGTTTTGTCTTTGTGAACATGATTGTGTTTGAGGCGGGACCTGAAATCATCATTGGTGATGTGACAGGTCAAGTTGTCATCCATGATCTGATGCCTATTCTGGTTTGTGTATTCTTTCTGGCAGGTATCTTATTGGCGCTTCTGTTGAATTATGGTCTGCTGGATTTTTTTGGAGCGTTGCTGATTCGTGTGATGCGTCCAGTGTTCAACCTGCCAGGACGCAGTGCTTTGGACTGTGTGGCATCGTGGCTGGGAGATGGCTCTATCGGTGTTCTTCTTACCAGCAAGCAGTATGAAGAAGGCTTCTATTCAAAGCGTGAAGCAACAGTTATTGCGACCACTTTCTCAGCTGTCAGTGTGACCTTTTCACTGGTTGTGATTAGTGAAGTGGGACTTGAACATCTGTTTTTCCCTTTCTATCTGGTGGTTTCTTTATCTGGAATTGTGGCAGCCCTTGTGGTACCGAAACTGTATCCATTGTCCAGGGTGCCAGATAGTTATTTTACAGAAGCAGCACAGAAAGAAGATATCCCTGATGGACAGACTCCATTTCAGTATGGTCTTCAGCTGGCTTTGAACAAAGGGGAACATGCCCCGGGAGTAAAAGCATTTCTGATTGAGGGTATCGAAAATGTCATGGAAATGTGGTTAGGTACACTTCCTGTGATTTTGGCTTTAGGTACAATTGCACTGATCATAGCTGAATATACTCCTGTGTTAAAGCTTTTAGGTGTACCTTTTATTCCGGTGTATAAGCTGTTGATGATTCCAGAGGCAGAGCTTGCATCACAGACGGTGATTGTGGGATTTGCGGATATGTTTCTGCCAAGTGTGATTGCCAGTACAATTGAAAGTGAAATGACTCGTTTTGTCGTTGCGGCAACCAGTGTAACTCAGTTGATTTACATGTCTGAAATCGGAAGTATTATCATGGGAAGCAGGATTCCAGTTTCATTGAAAGACCTGTTCCTGATTTTTCTGGAAAGAACGATTGTGACACTTCCTGTGATTGCGTTGTTTGCGCATCTGATATTTTAAGGAGAAGACGATGAAGAGATTGACAGTCCTTTGTGACAACAACACAAAAATTGATCATTATGTCTATGCAGAACCTGCACTGAGTTTTCTGATTGAAACGGATGAGAAGAAGATTCTGTTTGATTTTGGGTATTCAGGTGTATATGTGAAAAATGCAGAAATCCTGAATCTTGATTTAAATGATGTGGATGTCTGTGTGCTTTCTCATGGTCATAACGATCATACGGGTGGTATGGTGCATTGGACAAAGAAAGTTCCTTTGGTTTGTCATCCGGATTGTCTTCATGAAACGGTCTATGATGGGCTGCAGATTGGAAGTCCTTTGCGTGAGACAGAAATCAGAGAAAAGTTTGAACTGCATCTGACAAAAGAACCGGTCTGGATGACAGAAAATCTGTGTTTTCTATCAGAAATTCCTACACTGTACGACTTTGAAAAAAGAAGTCCGATTGGACAGAAGTGCTGTGATGGCGTATGGTCTGATGATTTGGTGATGGAAGATAGTGCGTTGGTTTTGAAGACTGAACAAGGACTATGGATTTTGACAGGGTGTTCGCATGCAGGTATCTGCAGCATCGCACAATATGCCAAGACAGTTACTGGAGTTGATCAGATTGCAGGAATTATTGGAGGATTTCATCTGTTGGAGCAGAATGAGAAACTGACAAAGACAATTAAGGTGCTGAAATCATTGGATGTACATCGTCTGATTCCAATGCATTGTGTCAATCTTGCATCTAAGATTGAAATGGCAAAGTCACTTCAGATTGAAGAAGGCTATTCAGGAATGATTGTAGAATTTGAGAATTAACAGGGTTTACCCTGTTTTTTCTTTTTGTATATAGTAAAATAAAGTTGTATTGAGGTGATATCATGACACAATTTGAAACATTGTTGAATCAGGTTTATGCAGCTTGGCTGGGTAAACTGATTGGGATACGATTAGGAGCACCGGTTGAAAACTGGACATATGAACAGATTAGAGATACTTATGGGAAACTGAATGGTTATCCTGTGGATTATGGTGTTTTTGCCTCAGATGATGATGCCAATGGTCCGTTGTTTTTTGTAAGGGCACTGGAACGTTATGGCAAGGATGTGACTGCTGAACAGATGGGTGAAACGCTGTTGAGTGTGGCATCGATTGGACATGGCTTTTTCTGGTGGGGTGGCATTGGTGTATCGACAGAAGATACAGCCTATCATAATTTGTTGAAAGGAATAAAAGCACCTGCATCAGGAAGTGCTGAAGTCAATGGAAAGACCATGGCAGAACAGATTGGTGGTCAGATTTTCTCTGACTGCTGGGGATATGTCAGTGCTGGCAATGTCGATGTTGCGGTGGATCTGGCTGCGAAAATGAGCAGTGTAACTCATGGTGATGACGGGATTGAAGGCGGCAAGTTTGTGGCTGCCTGCATCGCTCTGGCATTCAGTGAAACAGATGCACGTACAGTGATCGATAAGGCATTGATGTATCTGAATCCTGAAAGTGATTATGTGGCATGTGTGAAGGATGTTCTGTCCATGAAAGATGCTGGCATGAGCATGGAAGAATGTCGTGCTGTCATTTTTGATAAGTATAGTTATGCCAACTATCCGGGTGTATGTCATATCATTCCAAACACAGCAATTATGATCATGTCGATGGTTTATGGTGAGAATGATTTCTCCAAGACATTGACGATGCTTTGTGAATGCGGCTGGGATACGGACTGCACATGTGGTAATGTAGGTTCGATGATGGGAGCACTTGTCGGTGTTGAAGGTATCGATGAAAAGTGGGTTACTCCAATTCAGGATATTCTGATTTCAAGCAGTGCGATGGGTTCATTGAATCTGGATACGGTCAGTGAAACAGCGTTGTATTTTGCGTCATTGGCTGCACAGATCAATGGAATCGAAATGGATGAGAAATATCGTCGAATACTGGACGCAAAAGAAACCATTTCTTTCTTTGATTTGCCTTATGGTACACAAGGGTTCCAGTCGAAGGAAGAGCGTTACAGTTCAGTGCAGTTGAAGTGTGATGATGCGGCATTGAAATGCATTATTGGTCAAGGTTTTCCACACAAGACGGGAAGAATTTATAAGAAGACTTATTTTGTGCCTGAAGACGTGTATGATGCACGTTATCAGCCAAGCATGTCACCGCGTTTATATCCAGGTGAGACAATTTCGTTTACATTAAGCAATCCACGCAATCTTCCATTCAAGATGAGAATCTATGCAATGGATGTAAAGAAAAATACCTATGCAGGGGACTGGTTTGTGCCTTCTATTGAGAAAGTGACATATCAATATAAAATTGATTGTCCTAAGGATGTTCTGTTGAGTGAGTTTGGTCTTGAACTGTATTATGAGCAGAGAATTATGCATGAACTGTTTCTGATTCATGAAGTATCCACAGATCATGTGTTTGATTATGAAATTGTATGGAAAGATCAGTGCATGGAAGACTGGGGTCTGGATTTTGGGGAAGTTCCTTGGAAAGAAGTTCGTCAGTGTACAACATTAAAAAATAATTCTGTGATTACTGATGAAGGTCTTCTTGTTGAAAACGATGGTGTGATGTGGTCTGATCTGCGTGCTGAAACGGTTTCATTTGAAGCGGAGTTTGAGTTATCAGGGACGATGGATCTGATGCTTTGGGCGGAAGATTTCAGACATTATCATGGTTTGAGAATCAGTGAAAATGAAATTTGTTTCGTGAAAAGAAATGGTGAAAATGTTCAAGAAACACCAATTTTTAAGTCTGAAATGGAATTAAAAGGTAAAAACGCATTGAACTTCAAGGTGAAAAATGATTTAATAGAAATGGAAATAAATCAACAATACCATATTGAAATGAAACGAACCCTTACAGAAATGAAAAAGGGCTCTTTCGGTGTTGTATGCGATGAAAATTCCAGATGTCTTCTTTTTGGTTGCAAATTAGAGTCAATCTAATTTTCAATAAATATTTTTATTCATTCGGGAGGAAAAGGAAATGAAAAAATTATTTAGCCTGCTGCTGGTTGCAGTGCTCGCTTTGAGCCTGGTAGCTTGCGGTGGAACTGACACACCTGCATCAAATGATGAAGGTTCTGACGTAACTAAGGTTGCAATCCTGTTGCCACACATTGGTGACCAGTCTTACCTGGACATCGTTGCAAATGCTAAGACTCTGCTGGATGCAAAGTATGGCTCTGCAATTAGCGTAAATGTTGTGCAGATGGGTGACGACGAAGCTGACTGGGAACCTGCTAACCTGCAGGCTGCAAACGAAGGATATGACATTATCGTATCTGGTAACTGGCAGTATGAAGGCGCTATGCTGGCTGTAGCTGCTGAATACCCTGATATCAAGTATGTAAACTTCGACTATTCAAGTGCTGATGCTAACTCTCTTCCTAACGTATATGCAGTTGCATATGCTTGCCAGGAAATCGGTTATCTGACTGGTGTTGTTGCTGGTGTTAAGTCTCAGACAGGCATCATCGGTGGTGTAGTAGGTCAGGACAACGCATCTATGAACCAGTTCATGGCTGGTTATATCCAGGGTGCTGCTGATGCTAACCCAGACATCAAAGTAATCATCACTTACGTAGGAAGCTACTCAGACCCTGCAACTGCAAAAGAACAGTCTGAAGGTATGATCAAAGCTGGTGCTGACGTAATCTGGGGCTGCGCTGGTGGTTCTGGTAACGGTGTATTCGAAGCTGTTACTGAAGCTCGCAAGAACGGTCAGGAAAACATCTGGGCTATCGGTGTTGATGATGACCAGTACATGACAATGAGCGCTAAGCCTGAACTGGCTGCAACAATTCTGACTTCAGGTCTGAAGAAGTGCGACGTTGCTGTTGCTGACGCTGTATCTGCTGTAATCGAAGGTACTGCACCAATGGGAACTCAGGTAACTCTGCACATCGCTGAAGGCGCAGTTGCTTTGGCTGAAAACGAATACTATCTGGCTAACATGACAGCTGATGAACTGGCAACAGTTGCTGCATTCGCTGCTAAGGTTGCTGATGGAACTACAGTTGTAGTAGATGAACTGGTAACTGCTGGTGCATTTGCTGATCTGTATGCTAAGTACGGTCTGAAATAAGATCTAATAACTACTGGACATGGTGAATGCTCCATCATCAATTGATGGAGCATTCTTTAAAATTGAGGTGATAGAAATGCAAGACATCATTTTAAAGTTAGAACATATTACCAAGATTTATCCGAACGGAACTGTAGCAAACAAAGACATCAACATTGAACTGAAAAAGGGTGAAATTCATTCAATCGTAGGTGAAAATGGTGCTGGGAAATCCACACTGATGAAAGTAATTTTCGCAATCGAAAAACAGACAACAGGAAAGATCTATTACAAAGGTAAAGAAGTTAACTTCTCCAATTCCATGGATGCCATTGCCAACGGGATTGGGATGGTTCACCAGCACTTTATGCTGATTCCATCTTTTACAGTGGCAGAAAACATCGTTTTAGGTGCAGAACCTAAAAAGGGATTATTTATCGATAAAAAAGAAGCTGTTCGTGTTACACAAGAACTGGCTAAAAAATATAACTTTGATATTGACGTAACTCAGAAAGTTGCGGATTTGAACGTGTCTGCAAAGCAGAAGGTTGAAATTCTCAAAACTTTATATCGTAATGCAGAAGTCATCATCCTGGATGAACCTACTGCTGTATTGACTCCTCAGGAAACTGAACAGTTGTTTGAACAGCTGCTCAAGTTTAAGGAACTGGGGCACACAATCGTCTTTATCTCTCATAAGCTGAACGAAGTGAAACAGATTTCTGACAGAGTATCTGTCATTCGTCTGGGAGAAAGTAAAGGGACTTACGATGCAGAAGGTATTACAATTGAAAAGCTGACTGAATTGATCATCGGACGCAAACTGGAAACAAGCTATGATGAATATCGTAGACCAGTTGAAAATCCAAAGATGATTCTGGATGTGCGTCATCTGTCTTACAAAGACAGTGCAGGCGTACCAAAGGTAAAAGATGCAAGTTTCTCTATCAAGGGTGGAGAAATTCTGGGTATCGCAGGTGTACAGGGCAATGGTCAGGAAGAGCTGATCAGAGCAATCACTGGTTTAATTCCATTCCAGGAAGGTACAGTGAAGATTTGTGGTAAGGAAACTCAGACCCTGACTATCATGGAAAAGCGTAATGCAGGTATGTCTTACATCCCTGAAGACCGTATGATTGATGGTTGTGCTGCTGAAGCATCAAACTCAGATAATCTGATTTCAACAACTTATACAAAGAAGCCAATCAGTGGTCTGGTGTTCTTGAACAACAAGGTGATTAAAAACAGATCTCAGGAACTGATTAAACGCTTTGCAGTCAAGACAAATTCTGAAAAAGAAAAAGTTGGAGCACTTTCAGGTGGTAACATTCAGAAAGTCGTTGTTGCACGTGAATGGAGTACAAATCCTGAACTGATGATCGCTGAACAGCCAACTCGTGGTATCGACGTTGGTTCTGCCAATGCGATTCATAAGGAATTGATTGAAATGCGAAATCAGGGTAAGGGTATTCTGCTTGTCAGTGCAGACTTGAACGAAGTTATGGCTCTGTCTGACCGTCTGCTTGTTATGGATGATGGTAAGGTCGTAGCTTACTTTGATTCGATGAAGGGTGTTACTGAAAGTGAACTCGGACTTTATATGCTGGGTGTAGAACATCACAGCGAAGAAGTAATCAGGGGGGCTTGTTATGAAGAATAAATCGAAAAACTTCAAATGGACAAATGAAGGCCCTTTTGAATTCCTTCGAATCATGGCTTCCATTTTCACAGCACTGCTTGTTACATTTATCGTGCTGTGTGTGGTAACCAAGAGCTTTGCGCTCAACATTTTCGTTGATTTGCTGACATATCCATCAAGAAGTATGTTCTACTTCGGATATGTACTGGTTAAGATGATTCCACTCTGTTTTGCAGGGTTGGCAACATTGCTGTATTTCCGTACCGGGTTGTTTAACCTGAGTACTGAAGGTGTCTTCTATTTCAGTGGTGTGGTTGCAACTTGGGTTGCAGTAAATCCAAACATTATGACTGGAAATGAAATTCTGGACTCTTTCATCACAATTATGGTCGCTGGTGTTGCTGGGGCATTGATTGCGCTGATTCCAGGTTTCCTGAAGGCAAAGCTGAATGCAGATGAAATGGTAATTTCATTGATGCTCAACAGTATTCTGTTTGGTATCGGCTATTACATCGTTCTGACTTATCTGGCAGTTCCTGGTATCTCAGGTACTGCAAGTGCAGACTTTATTGATACTGCTCGTCTTACAAAACTGATTCCAAAGACACAGGTACATACAGGTCTGATTATCATGTTTGTGATGGTTGTTCTCGTATACATCCTGCTGTTTAAGACTAAGCTTGGTTATGCAATTCGTATGACTGGTCTGAACAAGAACTTTGCGAAGTATTCAGGTATGAGCGCATTTGGATTGTTCATGGTCGTTCACCTTCTGGCTGGATTTATCGGTGGTATGGGTTCAGGTGTTGAATTGATGGGGCTTTACAAGAAATTTAACTGGTCATCACTTCCAGGACTTGGATTTACAGGTGCTCTGATGGCTAATATCGGTAAGAATCATCCAATTGGAGTTCTGATTGCGGCATTTGGTATCAGCTATCTGCGTGCAGGTGCTCAGCTGCTGGCAAACTCTAACCCATTCATTGATATCAGTATGATTTCAATCGTAGAAGTAATTCTGACTCTGCTGATCTCTTCTCAGTACTTCCTGAGAGCTTGGAGAAGCAAACAGATGTTGAAGGAGGAACAGAAGAATGGATAATATTTTAAGCTCTTTCTTTAGTGCATCCTTCCTGTTCATCGTCATTCGTGTCGGTGTTCCTCTGTTGTATGCATCTATGTCTGCTTATGTGGCTGATATTTCTGGTATTCCTAACATCGCGGTTGAAGGTATCATGATCTTCGGGGCATTGTTTGGGGTTTATATCAGTGCTATTTCTGGAAGTGCTTGGATTGGACTTCTGGGTGTTATCGTTGTTGGTATTGTGATGGGTCTTGTCATGGCATTCTTCACAATGAAGATGAAGGCAAGTCCAATCATGATTGGTATCGCGTTGAACTTGTTTGCGACAGACTTCTCAGTTTGGCTGCTTCTGATCTGGACAGGTACAAAGGGAACTACAGCTTCTCTGCCTTCCAAGGTTCTTCCTAAATGGGATATACCAGTGATCAAAGACATTCCATTTATTGGTGAAGTTCTCTCTGGTCATTACTTCCTGACTTATGTATGTATCGCGTTGGCAATTCTGATTGCGATTCTGGTTTACAAGACACCATTTGGTCTGCGTATGAAGGCTTGTGGTCTTGATGAACATGCTGCTGAATCAGTAGGTATCAAGGTAAATCAGGTTCGTCTGATTGCGATTATCATGTCAGGTATTCTGGCTGCTCTGGGTGGTGCGTATTTGTCAATGGGATACATGTCGATCTTCTCAAGCAACATGACAGCTTCTCGTGGCTGGACAGGTATTGCGGCCAATGCAGTAGGTGGAGGAAACTTCCTGATTGTCGTACTGACAACATTCGTCTTCTCTATCGCACAGGGTGTTGTAAATAAACTGGCTCTGACTGAACTTCCATCTGACTTAGTCAACATCATTCCATATGTCTGCGTATTGCTGGCAATGGTCATGTTGTCAATTCAGAAGATGAGAAAACAGAAAGTAAAATAAGAAAATTAGGCGACTTCGGTCGCCTTTTCATTTGGTGGATATGCTAAAATAATGAAGTAATATTCAGGGAGATGTGCGTATGAAACAAACTGTAATCAAAGTGCTGGATCAGATGGCTGATAAGACCATTGAGCTTGGAAGAAAACTGTTTAAAACACCAGAATTAGGATTTAAAGAGTTCAAGACCAAAGAAATACTGATGAAAGAATTGAGTGATGCAGGATTTAAGGTTGAACGTGAGTTTGCACGTACTGGATTTTCTGTTTCTATGGGATCAGGACATCCGCATATTGGTCTGATTGCAGAACTGGATGCCATTCCAACATTGGGTCATCCTCATGCTAATCTGAATGATCAAAGTGCTGCACATACCTGTGCACACAGTACACAATGTGCCATCATGACCAGTGTCATAAAAGCTTTAAAAGAAGTGAACGTAACTGAACTTCCAGGTAAAGTGACTCTGTTTTTTACGCCTGCTGAAGAATTTACAGATATGGCATTCCGTCATGAACTGATTACCAAAGGTGAAATCCAATATCCTGCAGGTAAGATTCAGATGCTTTATGAAGGAATCTTTGATGATGTGGATTTGTGTCTGCATCTGCATGCGATGGGCAATGATCAATACCGTTTTGCCAGTGACTCTCATCTTGCGGGGTTTATCTACAAGAAGTTTACGTTTGTGGGCAAGGCTTCACATGCAGCTGTTCTGCCTCATCTGGGTGTTAATGCGCTCAATGCCTTCACTTTGTTTCAAAGTGCTGCAGGCATGCTGAGAGAAACATTTGTGGATGAAGATAAGAATCGTTTCCATGGTATTGTGACTGAAGGCGGTCAGACTGTGAATTCAATTCCTGAACGTGTTGTTTATGAAGGTTATGTACGTTCATTCAACACAGAAAATATGAAGGCATTAAGTGATAAACTGACCAATGCAGCTCAGCATTGTGCACAGGCATTAGGTGCAGAATGCATCGTAGAAGATACACCAGGCTATCTTCCATTTAAACCATGTCATGAACTTTCTTTGATTGTCGAAGAAAATATGCTTCATTTCTGCAGTCCTGATCAGATTCTGCATGATGAAAAGAGTGTTGCGGCAGGCGATATTGGCGATTTAGGTGTATTTGTACCAACCATTCAGTTTGGTTACGGTGGTGTAGGTGGTGTGATTCATGGTAAAAATATGTTTATTGAAGATGAACAGCGTCTGTACATTGAATCAGCTAAGGTAACCGCAATGACTGTCATTGATCTGATGAGTCATCCAGATAAAGTAAAACGTGTTGTAGACAGCTTTAAACCTGCTATGACAAAAGAAGAATATTTTGAATATTTAAATCGATAAACGGTGAGAAATCACCGTTTATTTCATGAAAAGATGAAATTTTAATCACTTTACTATGCTTTTTCAGTGAATATGATATGATGTGCATAGAAGGAGATGATGGTTATGAAGAAATATTTTGTGGTTTTATTATGTGGTTTGATGCTTTGTGGATGTGGTAAAAAAGATCAGAATGATTCTGTCCCACCAACTCCAACACCTGATGTTGTGGTAAAGGATGAAAATCCTGTATTGAACTTAGGTGAGAGACTTCCGGATTCTGTAAAGGAAATTACACTTCGTATTGAGACAACAGTGGATACAATTACGATTGAATTCAAGGATGAAGAGATTGATGCGTTCATGAATCATCTGAAACAGATGAAGGTTTATGAGAAGTTTGATGAAGTATCAGGATCAGGTGCTTTATCATATCGCATTACGTATACAGATGATCAGGACAATCGTCATGAGATCACTGAACAGGGCAATGTGCTTCGTTTAGCTGATGGGAAAAAGACGGGTCCTGAAGGTTCAATTGGTCTGATTCATCAGTATGTCATGAATATGGATTGGGTGATTGAAATTTCAGATTATGAAATGTTGACTCCTGTTCGTATTGAAACTGAAGACTATGTTGTGACATGTCCTAAGGGTGAAACATCGATTTATGATCTGGCTTATCTGAAATCTGTAGGATTTGATCCATTTGAATCAGGATTTACAGTTGTCGTGGATGGAACTGATATGGTGTTGACTGAAATGCCGACAGAAGGTGACTACCTGCTGATTTTAACAATAGATAATGCATCTTATCAGTTGAAAGTAACAAGTTCAGTTAAATAAAAAACATAAATGAAAGGTATGACTTTCTATCTTCTATAGGAGTCATATCTTTTTATTTAGCTCTTTATTCTGATTGGAAGTGCTTAAAATTACAGGTTATGATATAATTTTTACAGAATTAAAGAGAGGATTTCTACGATGAAGTTAAATATTCAACCCTTGATTGACCATGCAATGGAAATAATTTCAACACATAAAGTGACAGAGCAGCCAGGTGCTTATGCAAGATGGATTTGGCAGAATGAAGCGAATACACGTCGATTGGGCATCAATGAATATGGGTGTGCTGATGCAGCTAATATCTTATATATGACGGGTCATTTTCCAAGTGAGGAGGATGAACGATCAGGATGGATTAAAACACTGCGTTCGTTCCAGAATGCTGAAACAGGATTGTTTTATGAAGAGACACACCATCCATTTCATACAACAGCTCATGTGATTGCAGCATTAGAGCTGTTTGATAAAAAAGCATTGACTCCGCTTTATGGAATGAAACATTGTCTGACCAAAGAGGGATTATATCACCTGCTGGATAATCTGGACTGGGATGAAAATCCATGGACGGCATCACATGAAGGTGCAGGTGTGTATGCAGCACTCGTGTTAAATAAAGAAGCTGATTCCCAATGGCAGAAATGGTATTTTGACTGGTTGTATGAAGAAATGGATCCTAAAACAGGATTCTGGAAAAAGGAATCAGTACGTCCGATTATGAATGGGGATTCATTTTCAGGTGTGCGTAAAGAACCTTCTGTTTTTCCATATTTAGCTGGAAGCTTCCATTACCTGTTCAATCATGAATATGCTCATATGCCGATTCGTTATCCTGAAAAAATGATTGATACTTGTCTGGATATTTACTACAACAAACGTTGGGAAAGACTTGGGCGTGCAATTTCATTTGCCGAAATTGACTGGACATACTGTATCACACGATCAGTTCGTCAATGTCATTATCGTTTTGACGAATGCAAACAGACTGTACGTGAGTTTGCGAAAGACTATATTGAATGGCTGTTGTCTTTGGACTACAAAACACATGATGGACTTAATGATATGCATACGTTGTTTGGGTGCATTTGTGCCTTGGCTGAGCTGCAGGCCTTTTTACCAGGAGAAATCCTCAGTGATGTGCCTTTGAAACTGGTTTTAGACCGTAGACCTTTCATTTAAACAAATGAATAAAAATAAAAGGTATGTACTCTTTAATATAATAGGGGTACATACCTTTTCATTTTTAAAAGTTGGAATTTAATATTGAATCGTTTTTACGACTTGATCTGCAGTTTCTTGATTGATCAGGGACGTAATGATTGCGTGAGCGAACTCAACTGCAGCGCCCAATCCTTTGGCAGTAATGACATTGCCATCTGTGACTGCTTTCTGATTGAGAACTTCTGCACCATGCAGCTGATCTTCAAATCCTGGGAAGCAGGTTGCCTTCTTGCCCTGAAGCAGCTGAAGTTCACCTAATACAGATGGAGCTGCACAAATTGCGGCAACCAGTCTGTTCTGATTGAAGTGTTCCGCCACAAGTTCATTGACTTCCTTGGATTCCATCAGATACTTGGTGCCAGGCATGCCTCCAGGCAGGACAACACAATCAAACAGTTCATTCAGTTCATTGAGCTTTTTATCAGCTTTAACTGTGATGTTGTGGGAACCTGTCACTTCATCTGTGTTGTGAATTGAATACATAGTCGTATCCAGTTGTGCTCTGCGAAGCAGATCAACCGTCATTAAGGCTTCACATTCTTCAAAACCTGGTGCTAAAAATACAGCGACTTTTTTCATGTTAGTGACCTTCTTTCATTTTTAATAAACAGCGTGTGCGTTTAGGCTTCGCTTGTTGATAAGTAATGTTGTATCGTTGCAAAAGTTCATCAAATTCTCTCTGAGCTTCAGATTGATGCTCAACATCAATTTCAAACTCAATTTCGTAGTCCTTGATGCCACAGTATTCATTTTCATCCAGACACAGTTCACCATAATTCAAATGAATGCTTCTGCGTACTGTATGAAGTGATCCCATGATGACAAATGGTCCTGTGATATGAAACTGATTGAACAGTTTGACAAGTTCAGGGTGATTGAGTGCTTCTGTTGAGTTTTCACTTAAATAGAGTTCATATTCCTGATGTCCTTGTGCTGCCTTCTGTTTCATTGTGAACAGGTGTTTGTCATTCAGATATCGAATGCGCATCGCAAGGCCCATTTCTCTCATGTTGCATGACGTGGACTCATAATATGTGTTGGTTTGATCATGGACTTCAGCATCAGGATAATCCTGAATCATGTTCTGGAATACATCTTCTGTAATCAGTGTCTTGAATTCAATTTCATGATTAATATACATGATGTCACCTTAGATTTCCTTTTCCATGGAGACATGAAGAATATTGGCTTCTTCATAGATGTCACTGACTTCATGGAAGCCGCAGTTCAGATAGAATTCTCTTGCGGTTAATTGTGCATGAACTGCAATTTTTCCTTTTTCTTTAACGACAGGCAGTGTTTCCACAAAGTTCATCATGGCTTTGCCGACTTTCATTCTGCGATAAGGTTTCAATACGGCAACACGACCAACAGTAACACCGTCATCATTCATCAGGATTCTCAGACAGCCGACAGGTTCATTGTTCAGGGTAGCCAGGCAATGAATGGCAGTGTCATCTTTGACATCCATTTCAATTTCAGAGTCAACATTCTGTTCACGAATAAAGACTTCTGCACGTATACGGACAATCTGGAAAAAGTCAGATTGTGTTTGAGCAACTTTAATCTGCATAGAGATACCTCCAAAAATCTACTTTCATTATAGACGAAATCACAGTGAACTCCAACAAAAGCCTTGATAAATGAGTTTTGAAGAGTGGATTTTTATGGTATCATAGAAAAAGAGGTGATGAGTATGCGCAGATGGCATTCTCTGCTTGAAATCTTTTTATTTCCATTGAAACTTCTGTTTGTGGGAATTGTGTTTATTGCGTTAAGTTCTCTGGTTCTGAATACAAATACCAGTGTCTTTTTTACGATCAATGATTCAACACTTGTGATTGTGGCACATTTATTGAAGACTGTGGGTAATTTTATTGTGGTCAACTTTCCGTTCTTTGTGATGCTGAAGATGATGACAAGAAGAAATGGTCAGGGTGTTGGGATTGTATCTGGATTATTAGGGTATGTTGTATTTCTGGTAGTGACCATGTTTATGGCACCTCAGGACTTGGCTTCTGCAGCGTATGACAGCGTTTTAGGACTTTCATTGAATACGGCATCTATCAAGGGATTAAGTGGACTGACACAGTATCCGCTTCAGACAGGATTGGTTGGTGCTGTCAGTGTTGCGCTGGTTTCGCGTCTTGCCTATCAGCAGAGCCGTGGGAAGCTGCGTTATGGTCTGTTTTCGTTCATTGACCGTGATACGTATGCACTGATTCTTTCAGGATTCTATTCACTGATTTTAGGTGTAGTGTTCTCGATTGGATGGCCAATTCTGATTGAAGGTCTGTATGGTATCTTCAAGTTTATTGCGTCTGATATTTCCAATCCGATTAATATGCTGGTGTATGGTGTGTTTGATCGTGTGCTGTCGACATTGAATCTGGGTGGTATTATTCGTTATACATTCTGGTTCACTGAAATGGGTGGTACATGGCTGGATATGACAGGGACAAGCTATGCGGGTGATGTGGCTGTCTGGGTGGCTCAGGCTGCACGAAATCTGTATCCTTCAGGATTTGGACGTTTTATCACTCCGTACTATATTTTGAATCTGTTTGCGATTCCAGGGATGCTTCTGGCGTTGTATACAACATTTACAGATAAGATTGAGAAACGTCGTATTCGTATGCTGTTTCTGATTGCACTGCTGGTATCGATGTTGACAGGTGTGATTCTGCCGCTTGAAATCATGCTGGCAGTGACTGCTCCGCTTCTGTTTGCGATGCATATTTTCGTAACTGGAATTATCTTTGGGGTATGTCAGGCTATGAATCTGAATCTGGGATTTGCCTTTGCAGGGAAGACTGCAGCGGCAATGCCTGGTAATCTGTTTGATCTTCTGGTGTATGTGCGCAACATCAATGCATATCAGACCATCATGGGAATCATGACTCTGGGTGCCATTTGTTTTGTGCTGTACTTTGTCATGACAAAAGTGTATTACTATTTCCTTGCGCTGGATTTGTTTAATACAGGTCTGACTCGTAAGAAGATTGATGGTTTCTCTGTTGCGGTAGGCGGCATTGAAAACATCAAGATGGTGAACTCTTCGCCATTCCGTCTGTATGTACAGGTATATGATACAAATCTGATTGACTACAATCAGTTTAAGAATCTGGGGGCTTCTCGTATTCTGGAAACACGTGCAGGTTATGCGATTGACTTTGGTGCAGGAAGTACCATTTATCGTCGTGAATTGACAAAACGCATGAAAGAATGCAAGAGAAGACTGGAAAACTGATGAAACAGGTTCGTTTCTATAACGTCATCTTTCCCCTGTGGCTTTTGATCATGTTTCCGATTCCTGCGGTTGCGACATTGTTGTGTGTGCTGGGAAATGGATTGATTGATGCACTGGTGCTCTATTTTGGGGCGAAGCGTCAAAGTGTGACAATGGGAAAAATGACTTTTGTCAAAATATGGCTGAAAGTGTTTTTGACGGGCTGGACGATGGATTTTCTGGTGGCATTGGTGCTGTTGCTTGTTTCTATCGTTCTTCCTTATGAACTGGCTTACGCAATCCAATTTGATGCGTTCTCTCATTGGGGTGCCTTTGTGATTGTAACGTGCGCTGTTGTATTGACAGCTTATCTGATTTATGTGGTGAATCTGAAACTGAGTTTCAGGAAGCTTGATGTTTCAATTGAACAGAAAAAGAAAATGGCGCTGTACCTGGCGTTGTGGACAGCACCATATCTGTTTTACTTACCGACAATCTGGTTTTATTAATAGAGATCGCATTTCATTGAAATGCGATTTTTTTTACTGACAGTTGTTTCTAGAACACTGATAGATGCCAGTCAAGACGCAGCCAATACCTGCTAAAGCCATTGTGAGAAACAGGAAAGTAAAGCCAAGGGCCAGATCAAACAGAACTTTGACTGTACCGTTGTACAGAAGCAAGGTCATCAAAGCGAAAATGATAGTACCGATAAATCCGGTGATGGCCAGTTTTCCGCAGCAGCAGAAAGCTTCTCGGATTACTCTGTTTTTCTCAGCGTTTAACACCCCATAGAAGAACACGGCATAGAGCACAATTGCGGCAATGATGCCCAGATACATGACGTTTGCGATCAATTCAAAGCTAAAGACATTCAGGATACTGAGGATGAATGCAGCGATTCCTGCCAGAAATGCCATAATCATCACAGTAATGCAGTTGCATGCAGAAGTATTCATGAAGTATCCTCCTTTCACTGGAATTTCTTCCACTGTAGACTATGAACAGAAATCAGAAAGAAAGAGGCGAAAGCACGAATTCATCGTCAAATCAGAATAAAAATAAGGTATAATAGAAGAGTTAATGAGAAATGGGGAATACCTGTGGAAAATATAGAAAAGTATACACCGATGATGCAGCAGTATCTGTCGGTGAAAAAGAATTTAAAAGATGCCATCGTTTTCTATCGTCTCGGTGATTTTTATGAGATGTTTTTTGATGATGCAAAGATTGCCTCAAGTGAGCTGGATTTAGTGCTGACAGGGCGCAATGCCGGTATAGAAGAAAGAGTACCAATGTGCGGTATTCCATTTCATGCCTATACAGGTTATGCACAGAAACTGGTTAATCGTGGATATAAAGTAGCGATTGTTGAACAGCTGGAAGATCCATCAGCGGCAAAAGGGATTGTAAAACGTGATGTCATCCGCATCATAACACCGGGTACTTTGATGGATGATGGTCTGGATGAAAAGAACTCCATTCAGATTTCTGCCATTACAGACACACAGGTTCACTTTGTGCTGTGCATGCTGGATATGTCGACAGGTGAAACGACTGCACTGAAAGTTTCAAGACGTCTGCAGACTTTGATTCAGACTTTACTGAAATACAATATTCGTGAAATCGTTGTAAAAGAAGATTTTGATGAGAAAGTACTGCACAGTATTCGTGATTTAGGTATGATTACGATTTCTTATTGTGAAAAAGAAGAAATCAAAGATCAGTATCTGCCTTTGTGTGAAGTCTTGAAGAGTGATATCTTACGAAATACATATGGTCTGCTTCTGAACTATTGTGAAGCGACAAGCTGTCAGATGTTGTCTCATCTTCAGCTGGTTCATCTTGAAGATGAAAACAGCTATATGAACATGGATTACTCAACACTGACCAATCTGGAACTGATTCATCCATTGCGCACACAGTCCAAATCCATCACATTGTGGAATTTTTTGGATCAGTGCAGCAGTGCAATGGGAAGCCGTCTGTTGAAGAAATGGGTGGAAAGACCATTGGTGGATGAAGATCTGATTAATCATCGTCTGGATCAGGTTGAAGTGATTCTTAAGAATTATGAACTTCGTATGGAGGCGAAAGAAGCACTGTCCAAGATTTATGATCTGGAACGCTGCATTGCCCGTATTGCCTATGGCTCAGCCAATGCGATTGACTGCACACGTTTAAGAAAGACACTGGAACAGGTGCCTGTTCTGATTGATCTGTTTAAGGGATATCCTGAATTTGCGTCATTGTGTGATTTGGATGCATGTGAAGATCTGTGCAGAGAACTGACACTGGCACTGGTTGAAAATCCACCGGTTTCATTAAAAGATGGCGGTCTGTTCAATGAAGGCTATGATGCAGTACTGGATGAGCTGAGAACGTTGTCTCGTCAGGGTAAAGACTGGATTTTATCTCAGGAGCAGTATGAAAGAGAACGTACAGGAATCAAAACACTGAAGATTGGCTACAATCGTGTGTTTGGTTATTATATTGAAGTATCCAAGGGTCAGGTTCCAATGATCAAGGATGAGTATGGCTATATTCGTAAACAGACTCTGGTCAACAACGAACGCTATATCACTCAGGAACTGAAGGAAAAAGAAGATGCGATTCTGCATGCGCAGGAAAAGAGTCTGCGTATGGAATATGATTTGTTTATGGCCATGATTCAGGACATGCAGCAGTATCTGCCTGCATTGCATAAGATTGCCCATGTGCTCTCTTATCTGGATTGTGTAACGGCATTGGCATGTGTCAGCGCCGAAGGCGGTTATGTGCGTCCACGCTTCAACAATGAAGTGTTTGATCTGAAAGAAGGACGTCATCCAATTCTTGCGGCATCCAAGAAAACACGTTATGTCTCCAACAGCTGCTACATGGACAAAGACAACAGTGTACTGATTATCACAGGGCCTAACATGGGTGGTAAATCAACCTATATGCGTCAGGTTGCATTGATTGTGATTATGGCTCAGATTGGATGTTTTGTCCCTGCAGAGTCATTGCGTATGCCAATCTTTGATAAAGTGTTTACTCGTATCGGGGCAAGTGATGATATTCTTTCTGGTCAGTCAACGTTCATGGTGGAAATGAATGAAGCCAACTATGCTTTAAGCAATGCGACAGATAAATCATTGATTCTGTTTGACGAAATTGGTCGTGGGACATCCACATATGATGGGATGAGTATCGCTCAGGCGATGATTGAATACATTGCGGTATGCATCAAAGCCAAGACATTATTCTCAACTCATTATCATGAATTGACTTCACTGGAAGAAACACTGGATAATGTGAAGAATGTCAACGTTCAGGTCAAAGAAAAGAATGGTGAAGTAACGTTCATGTATCGCATCATTGACGGCAAAGCTTCTCAATCGTATGGGGTCAATGTCGCAAGACTGGCAAACCTGCCTGAAAGTGTGCTGGAACGCGCAAAAGATCTGCTTTCTCAATATGAAACAGAAAAGAAACATGTTCAGCAGTCATTAGGATTCGTAGAAATGAGTCGTCCTGAACCTGAAAACCAGGAAATCATTGATGATTTGCGTCATATTGATCCAAACAACTGCACACCAATGCAGGCACTGCAGATTTTATCTGAATTGAAATCAAAACTGAAATAACCGTCTGATGACGGTTTTTCTTTTTTTGGTGTATAATATGAAAAACGAGGTGTTTTGTATGAAAAGAATTGATTTAAGAAGTGATACAGTCACATTGCCTACAGATGAAATGAGAAAAGCCATGGCCAATGCAGAAGTTGGCGATGATGTGTACATGGATGATCCGACAGTGAATCTGCTTCAGAAAAAGGCAGCAGAACTGTTAGGGAAAGAAGATGCACTGTTTGTGATCAGTGGAACAATGGGAAATCTGTTGTCGATCATGACACAGACAAGACATGGCGATGAATTGATTACAGGCAGAAACAATCACATCATTACGCATGAAGTAGGTGGTCTGGCTGCATTGTGCGGTGTGATGACACGTTTAGTCAACAATGACAACGATATGATTTATCCTGAAGATATTGAAGCAGCAATGCGTCCGGATGATATTCATGAACCAAGAAGTGTACTGGTATGTCTGGAAAATGCACTGTCCAATGGTACAGTTGTACCTCTTGAAATCATGAAAAAAGACTATGAAACTGCCAAAAGATTAGGCTTGAATGTGCATCTGGATGGAGCTCGTCTGTTTAATGCAGCACTGGCATTAAACTGCGATGTCAAAGAACTGGCAGCCTGTGCAGACTCTGTCATGTTCTGTCTTTCTAAAGGACTGGGATCACCAATGGGATCTATGATTTGTGGTACAAAAGAATTTATTGCACAAGCACGCAAGAATCGTAAACGTATTGGCGGTGGCGGCCGTCAGATGGGACATATGGCAGCCTGTGGTCTAGTAGCACTGGATGTCATGACAAAACGCTTGCATGAAGACCATGACAACGCTAAATATCTGGCTGCTGAACTCAAGAAGATTCAGGGTGTTCATCTGATGAGTGAACCTGAAATTTCCATGGTGTTCTTTAAACTGGATGCAGATGAGGCAAAGTTTATGTCGTTGTGCAAGGATGCAGGTATCCTGATGAATCCGAGTGATCGTGGTGTTTATCGTGTTGTCACTCATGTGGGTGTAGAAAAAGAAGATCTGGATGTACTGATTGAATGCATCCATAAGGCGTTGTAATGGAAAAGATTCTGGCAACAGTTGCCGGAGCCACCATGGGTCTTCTGTCTGTCATCTTTCTGTTGATGGGGATCATAGGTTCCATGATTTTTCCTGAACAGGTACAGGTGATTGGTCTGGCATTTGTGATCATTGGGGCAGCTTTTGTGCTGATGACATTGGTGTTTCTGCGCATGGCCTCCAAATATCGCAGACAGACACGTCAGATTACATTGAATGGCCGCAAAGTTGAGGCAGCTATCCTGGAAGTCAAAGAAGTCACAGAAATCACCATCAATGGGAAACATCCATTTGTCGTTGTCTGTGAAGCAGAAGGTCGCACCTTTGAAAGTGAATATTTCTATGAGGATGTGCATCGTTTTGATGATAAAAAGACCATTGATGTGTATCTGAATGATGATACCAATGAAGTTCTTGTGGATATCGAAGTGTAGATGATATAATTTCAGTGGAATAAAAGAGGTTTTGTATGAGTAGTAATCCATTAAAGAAAATTGTTCGAATTCAGAAAAACGGTCAGGCTGTAGGTA